>CAZXTV010000241.1:0-3420 GCA_964643705.1 uncultured Arenimonas sp.
GGAGACATGGATGTCGACGAGAAGCCCCCATGGATGGGTTCACGGCGTGTCGGCTGGGGCGAATGCACGCTGCCTCCACCCGCGAAACGAGCGGGAGCGACACTTGGCCGTAGGCCAAGGGCATCGGGACTGAAACCCCTCCCACAAACCCAGCTGGGATCAGAAGGGTTTGAAGTAGACGAGCCAGAGGATGACGATGGACAGCAGCAGCGGGATTTCGTTGAACCAGCGCAGGGTCGTCGGCGACGGCAGCGTGCCGCCGGCGGCGGCGCGCTTGAGCCAGCGGCCGGTGACGATGAAATGGGCCAGCACCAGCAGCACCACCGTCAGTTTCGCGTGCAGCCAGGGGCCGACGATGCCGAAGTGGAACCACAGCGTCAGCCCAAGCACCAGGGCGATGCCGAACATCACGTGCCCGAAGCGGTAGAGCCGCTTGCCCATCAGCGCCAGCCGGTCCCGGACCGCCGGCTGGTCGCCCACCTCGGCCAGGTTCACCAGGAAACGCGGCAGGTAGAACACCGTCGCCATCCAGGCGATCACGAACAGCACGTGGAACAGCTTGGTCCAGAGATACATGCGATCAGTTTCCTCGCCGCGTCAGCGGCAGTTGGGGGCGCGACCCGCGGCGCGGGCCTGCTGGTAGGTTTGCATCAGGCCCGGCGCCGAGGCGCGCAGCGACTGCACGCGGGCGGCCGGGTCGGGGTGCGTCGAAAGCCACGCCGGCGGCCGGTTGCCGCTGGTCGCACGGATCATGTTTTCCCACACGGCCGGCGCGCCTTGCGGGTTGAAGCCCGCCAGCGCCATGTAACGCTGGCCCAGCACATCCGCTTCGACCTCGTGCTGGCGCGAGAACGGCAGCAGCACGCCCGCCTGCGCGCCCACGCCCAGCAGGCCAAGCAGCTGCTGGCGCTCGCCGCCGGTGGCCGCGTTCACCGCCTGCATGGCGGCATCGGCGGCGTAACGCTGGGACACGCGTTCGGCCGCGTGGCGCGACACCATGTGGCCCATTTCGTGGCCGATCACCGCCGCCAGTTCGTCCTGGTTGGTCGCCACCTTGAACAGGCCGGTATGCACGCCGACCTTGCCACCCGGAAGCGCGAAGGCGTTGGGGCTGTCGTCCTGGATGACGATGATTTCCCAGGACTGCTGGCGCTCGTGCGTGGGCAGCACACGCACCAATGCATCGGCCACGCAGCGCACGTAGCGGGCCGCCGCCGGGTCCCTGGCCAGGCGGCCGCTGGTCTTGATCTGGTCGAAGGCCGTGGCGCCCATCCGGTCCATGGCCGAATCGTCCACCAGGATCAGCTGGCTCCGGCCCATGGGGGTGGTGGCGCAGCCGGCCGCCAGGGCCATGAAAACCAGGGCGATCGGCAAGCTCGAGCGGATGGCGCGCATGGTCGTTCTCCGGGGGGTGCGGGACCCCCATGGTTCCGCTTACGTACCCCGGTCGCAATACCGAAGCGGTTCAGGCGCTTGCATGCGATTTAGGGTACAATTCGCGCGCCTTCTTCGTGGTCCGTGGTGTGCCGGAATGCGAAGTACCCCGACTTCCAACGGACCTCCCATGACCGACCCCACGAACGTGGCGCCGACCGCGCCCCTGCTTTTCAGCGATCTTGACCTCGGCGAGCCCCTGCTCAAGGCCTTGTCCGACGTCGGCTACGAGTCGCCCTCGCCCATCCAGGCCGCGACCATCCCCCACCTTTTGGCCGGCAAGGACGTGCTGGGCCAGGCCCAGACCGGCACCGGCAAGACCGCCGCCTTCGCCCTGCCCCTGCTGGCGCGCCTGGACCCGGCGGTGAACTCGCCCCAGGCCCTGGTGCTGTGCCCGACCCGCGAACTGGGCATCCAGGTCGCCGAGGCCTTCCAGAAGTACGCCGCCCACCTGCCCGGCTTCCGGGTGCTGCCGATCTACGGCGGCCAGGGGTATGGGCCGCAGCTGCAGGCCCTGCGCCGCGGCGTGCACGTCGTGGTCGGCACCCCCGGCCGCATCATCGACCACCTGGACAAGGGCTCGCTGGACCTTTCGCACCTGCGCACCCTGGTGCTGGACGAAGCCGACGAAATGCTGCGCATGGGTTTCATCGACGACGTCGAGGCGATCCTCAAGAAGATGCCGGCCGTGCGCCAGACCGCGCTGTTCTCGGCGACCATGCCGCACGCCATCCGCCGCATCGCCCAGACCTACCTCAAGGAACCGGTCGAGGTCACGATCGAGGCCAAGACCCGCACCGCCGACAACATCCGCCAGCGCAGCTGGGAAGTCAGCGGCATGCACAAGCTCGATGCGCTCACCCGAATCCTCGAGGCCGAACCCTTCGACGCCATGATCGTCTTCGCCCGCACCAAGCAGGCCACCGACGAACTGGCCGAAAAACTGCAGGCGCGTGGTTTCGCCGCCGCCGCGATCAATGGCGACGTGGTGCAGGCCCAGCGCGAGCGCACGATCGCACAGCTCAAGGACGGCAAGATCGACATCCTGGTGGCCACCGACGTGGCCGCCCGTGGCCTGGACGTCGACCGCATCAGCCACGTCATCAACTACGACGTGCCCTACGACACCGAAAGCTACGTGCACCGCATCGGCCGCACCGGCCGCGCCGGCCGCAAGGGCGAGGCGATCCTGTTCATCGCCCCGCGCGAGCGCGGCATGCTGCGCGCCATCGAGCGCGCCACCCGCCAGCCGATCGAGCCGATGGGCCTGCCCAGCGTCGAGGCGGTCAACGACAAGCGGGTGGCGAAGTTCCTCTCGCGCATCACCGACAGCCTGGCCGGCGACGACCTCGCCCTGTTCCGCGACCTGATCCAGCGCTACGAGCGCGAGCACGACGTGCCGGCGGTCGACATCGCCGCCGCGCTGGCCCGGCTGCTGCAGGGCAAGACCCCGCTGCTGCTCGAGCCGACGGCCGCCGACAGTCGCCCGGTCGCCAGCTTCGATGCCGCCGAGCGGCCGCAGCGCCGCGAGCGCGCGCCGCGCGAGCGCGGTCCCGAAGCGCCGCCCGACTTCGCCGAGCATTCGCCACCCTCGCGGGCGCCGCGTTCGCGCGAAGGCGATGCCGCCCTCGAGACCTTCCGCATCGCGGTCGGCCAGGTCCACGGCGTGCGGCCGAACAACATCGTCGGCGCCATCGCCAACGAGGCCGGCATCGAAAGCCGCTACATCGGCCGCATCGACATCCGCGACGACCACAGCCTGATCGATCTGCCTGTCGGCATGCCCGACGAGTTGCTCGATCATCTGAAGAACGTCTGGGTGTCGGGCCAGCGGCTGCGCATCCAGCGCGTCGAGGGCGACGGCGGACCGCGGCCGAAACGCAGCCGTTTCATCCCGGGCGAGGCCCGACCGACGGCCAAGCCCGGGCACAGGGGCGGGGCGAAGCCGGGCGGCAAGCCGCCGCGCAAGCCGCGGCCGGGCTGAGC
>CAZXTV010000242.1:0-3378 GCA_964643705.1 uncultured Arenimonas sp.
AGCCCAACAAGGGCCTCAATGCGATGTTCACCATGATGAACACCGCGCGCCTGGCCGTGGGCCTGCAGGGCCTGGGCCTGATCGACCGCAGCTACCAGAACGCGCTGGCGTATTCGCGCGACCGCCTGCAGGGCCGTTCGCTGTCGGGTGCCAAGTACCCGGACAAGCCGGCCGACCCGCTGATCGTGCACGCCGACATCCGCCGCATGCTGCTCACCTGCAAGTCGCTGGGTGAAGGCGGCCGCCTGCTGGCGCTGCACGCCGCCACCCTGGTGGACGTCATCGAAAAATCCACCGACGCAGAGGAACGCAAGCAGGCCGACACGCTGCTTGGCTTCCTGACGCCGATCGTCAAGGGCATGCTGACCGAGTGGGGCATCGAGTGCACCAACCACGCGCTGCAATGTTTCGGCGGGCACGGCTACGTGCGCGAATGGGGCATGGAACAGCTGGCGCGCGACGCCCGCATCACCACCATCTACGAAGGCACCACCGGCATCCAGGCGCTCGACCTGCTGGGCCGCAAGACCATGCAGCTGCAAGGTGCGGGCCTGCAGATGTTCATGAAGATGATCCAGGAGTTCTGCACCGAACACGCCGCGGACGAATCGCTTACCGAATTCGTGCTGCCGCTGGCGGAGATCGCCAAGCAGTGGGGCGAACTGACCATGGAAGTGGGCAAGAAGGCCATGGCCAACGCCGACGAAGTCGGCGCGGCGTCGGTGGACTACCTGTTTTATTCCGGCTACGTCGCCCTGGCCTACTGGTGGGCGCGCGCGGTGGTGGCGGCCGAAGCCGGCAGCCACGGCGACGGCTTCAAGACCGCCAAGCGCGAAACCGCCCGCTTCTACTTCGCCCGCATCCTGCCCCGCACCCAGGCCCATGCCGCGGCGATGCGCAGCGGTGCCGGCAACCTGCTGGCCCTGGACGAGGCGCTGTTCGACAGCTGATCGCCGCGCAACCCAGCCGGACCTGAACGGCGATCACGCCGTTTGGGTCCCGGTGGGCATGGTGGGCCTAAGCTGGCCATCATGACCGAGCGCACCCCCCTGGACGACGCAGATCGCACCCGCGGGCGCCATGCGCGCTGGCTGCTGCTGGCGCTGCTGGGCGTGCTGCTGGTGATCGTCACCGCCAATCCGCTCGCCAGGGCCCTGATCGAAGCCCAGGTGCGCGCCAGCACCGGCCGCGAATTCAGCATCGCCGGCGGGGTGTCGCTGTCGCCCGGCCTGGTCCGTCACCGGATCGAAGGCCGTGAGGTCAGGCTCGGCAACGCCGACTGGGCGTCGCGCGAACAGCTGTTCGAAGCCCGGCGCGTCGAAGTCGAGTGGGTGCCGTGGCGCCTGCTGCTGGGCCAGGTGGTGATCACTTCGGTCCACCTCGACCAGCCCACGCTCAACCTCGAGCGCGACGACGCACTGCGCGCCAACTGGCGTTTCAGCGATGAACCGGCCAAGGCAAGCCGTTTCCCGGACATCGGGACCCTGTGGGTCGAACAGGGCCAGCTGCGCCTGATCGAAGCGCAGGAAAAACGTCGCACCGACCTGTCGGTCGACGTGCAGAGCGGCGAACCGACGGCAACCGGCCGCCTGCCACCGTTGTTGGTGAAAGGCGGCGGCAGCTATCGCGGCAACGCGTTCGTGATCGAAGGCCGGATCGGCTCGCCCCTGCGGCTGGTGGATTCGGATCCGGACCGGCGCTATTGGATCGACCTGTCGGCGGAAGCCGGCGCCACCCGCGCACGCGTTTCCGGTGGCCTGCGTTCTGTGCTGCAGCTGCGCGACTTCGAACTTGATTTCGCCATTTCCGGCGCCGACATGGCCCAGCTCTACCCGCTGCTTGGCCTGGCCATCCCGGAAACCGCCGCCTACGACCTGACCGGGCGCCTGGGCCGCACCGACAGCACCTGGCACTACCGCGGCGTAACGGGCACCGTCGGTGAGTCCGATCTTGCCGGCGAAATCAGCGTCGACACCGGTCGCGAACGCACGCTGCTGGTGGCCGACCTGAGGTCGCGCAAGCTCGACCTCGACGACCTGGCGGGTTTCATCGGCGGCAAGCCCCAGGCCGCCGATCCGCGCGACGGCCGGATCTTCCCCAACAGCGTCTACGACACGGAAAAGCTGCGCTCCATGGACGCGCGGGTGAGCCTGGTCGCGGAACGCCTCACCGCCCCCCCGCTGCCCTTCGAATCCCTGGACGCCCGCCTGGAACTGGAAAACGGCGACCTGCGCCTGGATCCGCTGGACTTTGGCGTCGCCGGCGGCCACTTCGCCGGGTCGGTGCACCTGGACGCACGACAGGACCCGATGGTTGCCGGGATCGACATGAAGGCGCACGGCCTGCAGTTGCCGCGCATGCTGCCCGAGGCCGAAGCGGCGAAAAGCCAGGGTTCGCTCGGCGGCCACGTGCGCCTTCGCGGCAGCGGCGATTCCGTCGCCCGCATCATGGCCACCGCCGGCGGCGACGCCGGCCTGGCCATGGGCCCGGGCCAGATCAGCAACTACATCATGGAGCTGGTCGGCCTGGACATCGCGGAGATGATCAAGTTCAAGCTGGGCAAGGACCAGCAGATCGCGGTGCATTGCGGTTACGCCGACTTCGCCGTCGAAGGCGGCGTGATGACCTCGCGCGCGCTGGGCTTCGACACCTCCGACACCCTGGTCCTGGGCGAAGGCCAGGTCCATCTTGGCGAAGAACGCCTGGACATCGTGCTGCGACCCAAGCCAAAGGACTTCAGCCCCTTCAGCCTGCGCTCGCCGCTGCAGGTCAGCGGCCCGCTGCTCGACCCCAGCATCCGGCCGCAAGGTGGACCGCTGCTGCTGCGCGGCGCCGCGGTGGCCGCCCTGTACGCCATCGCCCCGCCGGCCGCCCTGCTGGCCCTGGTTGAAACCGGCCCCGGCGGCGAGTCCGAGTGCGGGCCGAAGGCGAAGGACTGAAACGACAAAGCCCGCCGGATGGCGGGCTTCTCGACGCACGGCCCCGGGGTTGGGCCGGCTTTACGAATTGGTCGGGACGGTGAGATTCGAACTCACGACCCCTAGCACCCCATGCTAGTGCGCTACCAGGCTGCGCTACGCCCCGATTCGTGTGGTCCCGGCCGAGGCCGGGCTGGCGATTATACGCGATGCCGGGCTCTTGTAGGAGCGCCTTCAGCGCTTGAGCAGGTTCAGGACTTCCTCGAGCTCCATCCGGACCTGCTTGACCACCTGGGCGGTCATGGAACTTTCCATGCGGCCGGTTTCGCCTTCCAGGCGCTGGCGGGCGCCCGAGATCGTGTAGCCCTCTTCGTAGAGAAGGCCGCGGATCTGGCGGATCATCAGCACGTCGTGGCGCTGGTAGTAGCGGCGGTTGCCGCGGCGCTTGACCGGCTTGAGC
>CAZXTV010000243.1:0-3376 GCA_964643705.1 uncultured Arenimonas sp.
GACATCCCGATCGTGCTGTTGCCGCTGCTCAACGAGCTGCGCGAGCCGCGCGGCGAAAAGGGCCTGTCGGAATCGGTGCTGTTCTCGCCCGACCTGTCCCGCCCGCTGCCGCTTTCGGCGGCCGGCCCGGCCCAACCGCTCGCGGAAGACGAACTGCGCCGCCGCGCCGACGGCATGCGCGGCCTGTTCCAGTCGGCGCTGCTGCGCTGGCTCAAGGACGACAACAGCGCCAACACCATCCGCGACCTCACCGACGTCTGCGAACAGCTGGTGCCGATCACCGACGCCGAACACGCGCGCCGCCTGTTCTGGGTCGCCGCCGGAACGCTCGACGCGCTGGCCAAGGGGGCCTTCGAAGCCAGCAAGCCGCTCAAGCAGGCGCTGGCCAAGGTCGAACAGGAAATCAAGCGCCTGGCCGAAGGCGGCGACGCCGCTTTCCGCAGTGACCCGCCGCTGGAACTGACCCGCCAGCTGCTGTATTTCGTCGCCCATGCCCCCACCGAAGGTGGCCGCATCGGCGAAATCCGCGAAGTATTCGGACTGGGCCAGTACATGCCCAGCGAATCGGAGCTCGCGCATGCCCGCGGCAGCCTCAGTGGCCGCAACAAGGCGCTGCTTTCCACCGTTGCCGGCGCCATCAAGGAAGACCTGCTGCGGGTCAAGGACGCGCTCGACCTGCACCTGCGCACGCCCGACGCCACCCCGGGCGACCTGGGCGAACAAGCCGAGGCCCTGGACCGTGTCGCCGACACCCTGGGCATGCTGGGCCTGGGCGTCCCGCGCCGCGTGGTGCAGGACCAGCGCACCGCCATGAACGCCATCGCCAGCGGCCAGCGTGCCGCCGACGAATCGGCCCTGCTCGACATCGCGGGTGCCCTGCTTTACGTCGAAGCTTCGCTGGACGACCAGGTCGCCCGCCTCGGCGAAGCCGACGCGTCCGACGAGCAGGCCAGCACCGAACGCACGCTGCCCGGCAACGAAGCGCGGCAGGTGCTGGAAGTGCTGGTCAAGGAAGCCATCGCCAACTTCGCCCAGGCCCGCCAGTGTTTTGTTGCGTTCGTCGAAACCCACTGGGACCACGCCCAGCTGGCCGACGTGCCGCGCCTCATCGAAGAAGTCGCCGGCGCCCTGCGCATCCTGGAAATCCAGGACGCGCCGCAGTACCTGGCGGCCGTGCGCAAGTTCACCGAGAACGAACTGCTGCGCCGTCGCCGCGTGCCCAATGGCCAGCAGATGGACCGCCTGGCCGATGCCCTGGCCAGCCTCGAGTATTACCTCGAAGCCCTGCGCGACCGCCGTCCCAAGCGCGAACAGATCCTCGACGTTGCGCGCCAGAACCTCGAATCCCTGGGCTATTGGCCGCTGCCGGCCGAAGACCTGGCCTCGCCGGCGTCGGGGGTGCCGACGGCAGCCGCCGAAGCGCCGGCCTTCGTGGCCGAGCCGACCCCCGAACCCGCTGCCGAACCCGAACCGGTCGCCGAAGCGACTCCAGAGCCGCAATCCCCGGCGCCGGAAGAACCCAGCTATCCGGACCTGGGCATCGACTTCGAATTGCCTGCGGACCTGGCGACGCCCGAAGCGGCCGCGCCGGAAGAACACGCGGCCCCCGAACCGGAGCCCGAACCGATCCAGGCCTTCGAACCCGAGCCCGAGGTCGCCGAGCCGGCGGCCGAACGGGCGTCGGAGCCGGAGCCGGCCGCCGAAGTCGCGGCCGTCGCCGCGGGCCTGCCCGTCATCGGTGGTTTCGATGGCGCCAGTGACGAGATCGACGACGAGATCCGCGAAGTTTTCCTCGAGGAATTCCAGGAGGAAATCGGCAACCTCGAACAACTGCTGCCCAACTGGCGCAAGCAGGCGGACAACATGGAGCAGCTGCGGCCGATCCGCCGCGTGTTCCATACGCTCAAGGGCAGCGGTCGCCTGGTCGGCGCCAAGACCCTTGGCGAGTTCAGCTGGAAGGTCGAGTCCATGCTCAACCGGGTGCTCGACGGCACCCGCGTGGCCAGCCCGGCCGTGGTATCGCTGATCGAAAACGCCTTCAATACCCTGCCGCTGCTGCGGGCCGCCCTGCAGGGTGAAACCGTGCATGCCGATCTGTCCGGCATCGAGGCCGTGGCCGAACGTGTCGCCGCCGGCGAAGAGGTTTTCTACGCGCCCGCTGCCGCTGCAGGTTCCGAACCCGCGGCCGCCATCGAGCCCGAACTGCCCGAGGCCGCCGTCGAGACGCCGGTCTCCGAAGCCCCTGCCGCGCAGCCCGAGGTCGAATTGGACTCGGGTCCGCTGGTGCCGCCGACGCCCGACACCGGCTTTGCCATCGATCCGGTGCTGTTCGAGATCCTCAAGCCCGAAGTCGCCGGCCACCTGGAAACCGTCGACGCCTGGCTCGCCAGCTGCGCCGCCCATGGCCCGCAGCCGGTCAGCGACCCGCTGCTGCGCTCGGTGCACACCATGAATGGTGCCTTCGCGATGACCGAGGTCACCGCGCTCACCAGCATCACCTCGCCGCTGGAAGGTTTCCTCAAGCGTTCGCTGGCCGCGCAGATCTCGCCGGACCAGCCGGGCGTGCGCACCGTGTCCGAAGTCGCCGCCGCCATTCGCGAGACCATCCAGGTGCTCGAGCGCCCCGGCGCGACGCTGCCCGATTATTCCGAACTGGCCGCGCGCGTGGCTGCGCTTCGCGACGACCTGCCCGAGGCGATGGGCCCTTCGGCCCCGATCGGGCCGGACTTCGGCCACGCCACCGGCGAACTGCCCACGGCGGTCGCACTCGAGGCCCCGGACCTGTCCGGCCTGCCCAGCTTCGACGAGCCCAGCGACGAGGGCGCGTTCGCCACGACCGATGGCGACGCCAAGGTCACGGCGGAAATGCCGGCGGAAACGCCGGAGTCCGAGCGCATCTCGCTCGAGGCTTTCCTTACCGACGCCGGCATGCCCGCCGAAGAGGGTGGGGCGCCGATGCTTTCGGTCAGCGAGATCGAAACCGGCGACACCCTCTCCGACGAAGACCTGCAGGCCGCCGAGGCGGCACTGACCGCCGCCGCCGACGCCGAAGCGGCGGAAGCTGCCGCGGCTGAAGCTGCCGCTGCAGAGGCCGCTGCCGCCGAGGCGGCCGCCGCGGCTGCCGACGCTGCGGCTGCCGAAGCTGCTGCCGCCGAAGAAGCTGCCCGCGAAGCCGAGGCTGCCCAGGCGCGCGCCGCCGAAGAAGCTGCGGCACAGGTCGCTGAAGAAGAAGCCCGCCTGGCCACGGAAGCGGCTGCGCGTGCCGCCGACGAAGCCGCCGCCGCTGAAGCGGCGGCTGCCGAAGCGGCCGAGGCGGAAGCCCGCGCCGCCGAAGAATCGCGCCTGGCCGAAGAGGCCGCGGCACTGGCGGCCGAAG
>CAZXTV010000244.1:0-644 GCA_964643705.1 uncultured Arenimonas sp.
TGGCGCTGGCGATCGTCGACGAGCAGCACCGCTTCGGGGTGCACCAGCGGCTGGCCCTGCGCGACAAGGGCCTGAGCGGTACCCAGGTGCCGCACCAGCTGGTGATGACCGCGACGCCGATCCCGCGGACGCTGGCCATGTCGGCCTACGCCGACCTGGACGTCTCGGTGATCGACGAGATGCCGCCCGGGCGCACGCCGGTGCAGACGGTCGCGATCAGCGGCGAGCGCCGCGGCGACGTGGTCGACCGCATCCGTGCCGCCTGCGCCGAGGGCCGCCAGGCCTACTGGGTCTGCACCCTGATCGAGGAAAGCGAGGAGGTGGAGGCGCAGGCCGCCGAAACGACCTACGGGCAGCTCGGCATACTGCTGCCCGAGCTGCGGCTGGGCCTGCTGCACGGGCGCATGAAGCCGGCCGAGAAGCAGGCGGTGATGGCCGCGTTCAAGAGTGGGGAACTGAACCTGCTGGTCGCCACCACCGTGATCGAGGTCGGCGTGGACGTGCCCAATGCCAGCCTGATGGTGATCGAGAACGCCGAGCGCCTCGGCCTGGCCCAGCTGCACCAGCTGCGCGGGCGCGTGGGGCGCGGCGCGGCCGCGTCGAGCTGCGTGCTGATGTTCCGGCCGCCGCTGTCGGCGATGGCG
>CAZXTV010000244.1:654-3337 GCA_964643705.1 uncultured Arenimonas sp.
GCGGCTGGAGGTGATGCGCGCAAGCACCGATGGCTTCCTGATCGCCGAAAAGGACCTCGAGCTGCGTGGCCCCGGCGAACTGCTGGGCACGCGCCAGACCGGACTGGCCAGCTTTCGCGTCGCCGACCTGGTGCGCGATGCCGACTTGCTGCCCGAGGTACATCGCGCTGCGGACGCGCTGCTGGCCGAGGCCCCGGACATCGCCGACCGGCTGGTGCAACGCTGGGTCGGCGGGGCCGCCCGCTTCGCCGGCGCCTGAGCCGGCATAATCGCCCGATGACCGACGAACGCATCCCGCTGCTGATCGACACCGACCCGGGCGTGGACGACGCCCTGGCCCTGCTGATGGCCTTCGCCGATACGCGCCACCGGCTGCTGGGCCTGACCATCACCGCGGGCAACGTCGGCCTGGCGCATACCGTCGCCAATGCGCTCAAACTCTGCGAAGTCGCGGGCGTGGACGTACCGGTATTCCCGGGTTGCCCGGTGCCGCTGGTGCACCCGGCCGCGGACGCCGCCTACGTGCACGGCCAGGACGGCTTCGGTGACACCGGCTACGCGCCGGCTGCGCGCGCCCCTGAAACCGAACACGGCGCGCTGGCGATCCTGCGCCTGGCCCGGGAACACGAGGGCCGGCTGCTGCTGGTGACCCTGGGGCCGCTGACCAACCTGGCCCTGGCCCTGCGCCTGGACCCCGACCTGCCCGCCCGCATCGGGCGGCTGGTGGTGATGGGCGGCGCGGTGACGGGGCAGGGCAATACCTCGATCCCGGCCGAATTCAATATCGCCTTCGATCCCGAGGCCGCCGACGTGGTCTTCCGCGCCTTCCCCCGGGCCGAGGTGGTCGACTGGGAGGCGGTGCTGCGGCACGGTCTGCGCCACGTCGACTTCGAGGCCTGGGCCGCGGCCGGCGACGGCCGGGGCACGTTCTACGAGGCCATTTCCCGCTTCACCCGGCACTGGTCGCTGGAGCGCCGCGGCGAGCGCTGGCACAGCGCCGACGCCCTGGCCATGGCCGCGGCCCTGCGCCCCGAGGGCATCGTGCAGGCCCAGGAGCGCCACCTGGCGGTCGAACTGGAAGGCCGGCTGAGCCGGGGCGCGACCCTGGTCGACTGGCAGCAGCGCACCGGCAAGCCGGCCAATGCCCGCATCGTGCTGGCCTATGACCAGGCCGCGTTCGAGGCCCAGGTCCGGGCTGCGCTGGGGGCCTGAGGCCCCGGGCGAGGCACGGCTTGCCCCCGCCGCCGAATCCGGATTATAATTCCGGTCTTTCCCCACGAATAACCGGCGGAGCACCAGCCATGAAGGCCGACATCCATCCGACCTACAAAGAAGTCGTCTTCCAGGACCTGTCCTCCGACTTCGCGTTCCTCACCCGTAGCACCCTTTCCAGCAAGGAAAAGGTGAAGTGGGAGGACGGCAACGAATACCCGCTGGTCAAGATCGACATCAGCTCGGCCTCGCACCCGTTCTACACCGGCAAGCAGAAGGTGATGGACACGGGCGGCCGCGTCGATCGCTTCCGCAAGCGCTACGCCAAGTAAGCGCCTGGCCTGGGCCGCCTGGCGGCCCGCGCCCCCGAAAGGCCACCCCCGCGGGTGGCCTTTTGCGTTGCAGCCATGGTGCCCGGATGGCGCCGCAAACCCGCCCTGCGTCACTGACTTCGCGGTCGGGCCGTGAGATACTTATGCGAATGGTGACCGCCCCGGCGGCATCTCAGATTTCCTGTAGCGGGCGCCGCGCCAGCACCTTCATGGATTGCGGCCCGCAAATCCCTGAAAGGAGTCCGCCCGTGTCCGACAACAAGAGCGTCGTGCTCAACGCCGCCGGCAAGAACGTCGAGCTTCCCGTTTACCAAGGCACCCTCGGCGCTCCCTGCGTCGACATCACCCGGCTGCCGAAGGAAACGGGGATGTTCACCTACGATCCCGGCTTCGTGGCCACGGCCAGCTGCCGCAGCGCGGTGACCTACATCGACGGCGACGAGGGCGTGCTGCTCTACCGCGGCTACCCGATCGAACAGCTGGCCAAGCACTCGTCCTTCCTGGAAACCAGCTACCTGCTGATGAACGGCGAGCTGCCGGACAAGGCGCAGTTCGCCAAGTTCGAGCACGAAGTCACCCACCACACGATGATGCACGAGGCCTTCAAAAGCTTCCTGCACGGCTTCCGCCACGACGCCCACCCGATGGCGATGCTGTGCGGCATGGTCGGTTCGCTGGCGGCGTTCTACCACGACGACCTCGACCTCGAAGACCCCGAACAGCGCCGCCTGGCCGCCATCCGCCTGCTGGCCAAGGTGCCGACGATCGCCGCCGCCTGCTACCGCCATTCCATTGGCTGGCCGATCCGCTACCCGCGCAACAACCTCGAATACGTCGACCGCTTCCTGCACATGATGTTCGAAGTGCCCTCGGGCCCGCTCGAACTCAAGCCGGTTGCCGCCAAGGCGCTCGACCTGCTGTTCATCCTGCACGCCGACCACGAGCAGAACGCCTCCACCTCGACCGTGCGCCTGGTCGGTTCCACCGGTGCCAACCCCTACGCCTGCGTCGCCGCCGGCGTGGCGGCGCTGTGGGGTCCGGCGCATGGCGGTGCCAACGAAGCCGTGCTCCGGATGCTGGCCGAAATCGGCCGCCCGGAAGACGTCGCCAAGGCCGTCGACCGCGCCAAGGACAAGAAC
>CAZXTV010000245.1:0-3336 GCA_964643705.1 uncultured Arenimonas sp.
GCACTGGATGTCCGGGTACTCGGTGGCCACCTGGCGCGCGACCTTCAGGAACAGTCCCGACGTGGACTTGAGGATGTTGGCCTTGTGCACCACCGTCACCTTCTTGCGGCCGATGCGGCGCGCCAGGTCGAAGGCGTAGCGCACGATGCGCTCGGAGCCGCGGCGGGTGATCTTCTGGGTCAGCGTGGCGGTCTCGCCGTCGGCGGTGAGGTTCTGGCCCTCGCCGATGTAGGCACCTTCGGTGTTTTCACGCACCGTGATCAGGTCGATGTTCTCGTAGCGCGACTTGGTGTTGGGGAAGCTGATCGCCGGGCGCACGTTGGCGTAAAGGTCGAAGCGCTTGCGCAGCTCGACGTTGATCGACGAAAAACCCTCGCCGACCGGCGTGGTCAGCGGGCTCTTGAGCGCCACGCGATGCTTGCGGATCGCGTCCATGGTGGCGGCGGGCAGCAGTTCGCCCTGCTTTTCGTAGGCGACCAGACCGGCCTCGACGAAGTCGTAGGACAGGCCCAGGTCGAGGGCGTCGAGCACCTTGAGGGTGGCATCCATGATTTCCGGGCCAATGCCGTCACCACGGATCACCGCAATCGTCTGGGTCATAAAATCCTTCTCGAGCAATAAGTTAGGGCAGCCAAGCGGCCGCCCAAGGCGCAATATTATGCCTCAAACCCAGGGTGCCCGTTCGATTGGACCTTGGTCTGGGGGCGGATCAGTGCCCGTGCCCGGGCGGCTCGGCCACGCCCGGCGCCTCGCCGCCTTCGAGCTGGTCGAGGAAATCCACCGCCCGCCGCAGGTGCGGGATGACGATCGAACCGCCCACCACCAGGGACACGCTGAAGGCCTCGAACAGCTCGTCGCGACTGACCCCCGCCTGCTTGCACTGGGCCACGTGGTAGGCGATGCAATCGTCGCAGCGCAGCACCATCGACGCGGCCAGGCCCATCAGCTCCTTGGTCTTCACGTCCAGGGCGCCGGCGCGGTAGGTCTGGGTGTCGAGCGCGAAAAAGCGCCGCACGACCTGGTTGTCCTCGGCCAGGATGCGTTCGTTCATGCGCTTGCGGAAGGCGCTGAATTCGGCGACGCGGTCGCCGCCGTCCTTGTCCTTGCCGGCACTCATGGCTGGCCCTCGAGCAGCGGCTTGAGGCCGCCGGCGCGGTCCAGGGCCACCAGCTCGTCGTAACCGCCCACGTGCGTGTCGCCGACGAAGATCTGCGGCACCGAGGTGCGGTCCGTGCGCGCCATCATTTCGCGCCGGCGCTCCAGGTCGAGGTCGACGCGGACTTCTTCCCACTGCGCGCCGCGGGATTTCAGGAAATTCTTGGCCGCCACGCAGTAGGGACAGACGGCGGTGGTGTACATCAGGACCTTGGACACGGGGCTCTCCGGTAGTTCGAAGCGCAGTGTGCGGCCCGCCGCCGGCCTTTTCCAGCCATTGGCATGCAACGCTGCGGCGCGGCCAGCCCGGGTTAACCGCGGGTTCACCCGCGGCGCATCGTGCACCCGCTATGCTTCGGGCACCCCCGATCGGAGCCTGCCTTGCGCATCCTCGCCACCGCCGCCCTGAGCCTGGCCATCACCCTGGCCTGCGGTGCCCGTGCGCAGGACACCCCCCTGCCCGACATCGGCTCGTCGGCCGCCGAGATGATCGACCCGGCCACCGAAGCCGAATACGGCGCCTACCTGCGCTACGAACTGCGCCGCCTGAACCTGCTGGTCGAAGACCCGCTGGTGGACGACTGGCTGCAGGCCATGGGCTACCGCCTGGCCGCCGCCAGCGACGTGCCGATGAACGACTACACCTTCTTCATGATGCGCGACCGGCAGATCAACGCCTTCGCCACGCTCGGCGGTTTCATCGGCTTGAACGCCGGCCTGGTGCTCACCGCCCGGACCGAAGCCGAGGTCGCCGGCGTCATGGCGCACGAGATCGCCCACGTCACCCAGCGCCACGTGCTGCGTGCCTACGAACGCGCCAGCAAGGACCAGGTGCCGATCATGCTGGCAATGCTCGGCGCCATCGCCGCCGCCCAGGCCGTGGGCGACAGCGGTGGCCGCGACAGTTCCAGCAGCAATGCCTCGATGGCCGCCGTGGCGGGCGCGATGGCCCTGATCCAGCAGCGCCAGATCGACTACACCCGGTCCAACGAGTCCGAAGCCGACCGCGTCGGCATCCAGACCCTGGCCCGGGCCGGGTACGACCCCAACGGCATGGCCGACTTCTTCGAACGCATGCAGCGGGTCACCCGGGGGAATTCCGGGGGTTACCAGGTGCCTGAATACCTGCGCACCCACCCGGTCACCACCACCCGCATCGGCGAGACCCGGCAGTTGGCCAGCCGCCTGGTCCGTGCCGACGCGCCGGGCCCGGCCGCGGCCCCGGTCCGGACCTCGCTGCTGCTGCCGGGCGAACTGAGCCTGGCCGCGCACGGCGCCGCCGCCATTGGCCGCGACCAGATCTTCCCCTGGGCGCGCGAACGCCTGCGCGTGCTCAGCGCCAGCAGCCCGCGCGAGTCGGTGCTCGAATACGAAGCCCTGGTGAAGGCCCCTGGCCAGGAAGACGACGACGCCCTGCAATACGGCCTTGCCCTGGCCCAGCAGCGCGCCGGCCGCCCCCGCGAAGCCGCGGCCACCCTCGACGCCCTGCGTGCCAAGCACCCGGGCGACCTGGGGCTGGAACTGGCCCGCGCCGACGCCGCCGCCCGCTACCGCCAGCCCGCCGAAGCCACCGAACGTTTCGAAGCCCTGCTAACCCGGCACCCGGAAAGCCGCGCCGTACGCCTGGCTTATGCCGAAGTCCTGGGCGAAAGGGCCTCCGCCGAGGCCGGGCGCCGGGCCCAGGATGTGCTGCGGCCGCTGCTGCCCCGCTCCGGCGACGACCCGCTGTTCCAGCGCAATTTCGCCCGCGCCAGCGAACTGGCCGGGGACGAGATCCGGGCCAGCGAGGCCTATGCCGAAGCCGCCTTCCTCAACGGCCGGGCGGTCGATGCGCTCAACCAGCTCGAGCGCCTGAAGCAGCGCGAGGACCTGAGTTATTACCAGCGCGCCCGCATCGAGGCCCGCATGGCCGCCATCACCCCGGTGGTGCTGGAAATGCGCCGGCAGGGCATCCGGGCCGAAGAACAGGTGCCGGACCAGCGCTAGGCCCGGCCTGGCAGGGGTGTCACGGGGAGGTCACAAAAGTTTTATCTACTTGCACCTGACCCCACCCGATGACACGGTACGCCAGTGCAAAAACGCATCCTCATCGTCGACGACGAACCCGCCATCCGCGAGATGGTGGCCTACGCCCTGCGCAAGGCCGATTACGAGCCCGTACACGCCGGTGACGCCCGCGAG
>CAZXTV010000246.1:0-3333 GCA_964643705.1 uncultured Arenimonas sp.
CTGATCGCCTATTCGTCGATCGCCCACATGGGCTTCGTCACCCTGGGCACCTTCATCGCCTTCGCGCTGGTGCGCGAGCTGGGCAATACCGACGCGGCGCAGCTGGGCGTGCAGGGCGCGATGGTGCAGATGATTTCCCACGGATTCATTTCCGGCGCGATGTTCTCGTGCGTGGGCGTGGTCTATGACCGCATGCACAGCCGCATGATCAAGGACTATGGCGGCGTCGCCAACGTGATGCCCTGGTTCGCCCTGTTCGCGGTGCTCTTCGCGATGGCCAACGCCGGCCTGCCGGGCACGTCGGGCTTCGTCGGCGAGTTCATGGTCATCCTGGCCTCGTTCCAGTACAACCCCTGGGTCGCCTTCGGCGCCGGCTTCACCCTTATCCTCGGCGCGGCCTACACCCTGTGGATGGTCAAGCGCGTGGTCTTCGGCGACGTCGCCAACCACCACGTCGCCGAACTGACCGACATCAATGGCCGCGAAGTCCTGGTGCTGGGCGTGTTCGCCCTGGGCACCCTGGCGCTGGGCGTGTACCCCAAGCCGCTGACCGACCTCATGGAAGCACCGATCGCGCAGCTGCTGACCCAGCTCGCCGCCACCAAGCTGTAAGGAAGCCCCGATGGCCCTGCCGATGCCCACACTTGCCGACCTGCTGCCCCTGGGGCCGGAGATATTCGTCTGCGGCGCAGCCTTCGCCCTGCTGATGGTCGACCTGTTCCTCTCCGACTCGCGTCGCGGCCTGACCCACTTCCTGGCGCTGTTCATCCTGGCCGCCGCCGCGGTGCTGACCGCGCGCGAGCTGGGCACCGCGCCGACCTGGGGTTTCGCCAACCTGTTCGTGCGCGACACGATCGGCGACGTGCTCAAGATCACCATCTACCTGGTGGCCGCCGCGTCCTTCATCTACGCCAAGCCCTACCTCCAGGACCGCGGCCTGTTCAAGGGCGAGTTCTACGTGCTGGGCCTGTTCTCGGTGCTGGGCATGATGCTGATGGTTTCGGCGGGCAGCATGCTGGTGCTGTACCTGGGCCTGGAACTGCTGGCGCTGAGCTCCTATGGCCTGGTCGCGATGGACCGCGACAACCCGCGCTGCTCCGAGGCGGCGATGAAATACTTCGTGCTCGGCTCGCTGGCTTCCGGCCTGCTGCTGTACGGCATGTCCATGGTCTACGGCGCCACCGGCAGCCTGCAGCTGGGCGAAATCCACGCCGCCGCGGCGTCCACCGGCGACCGCACGCTGCTGCTGTTCGGCGTGGTGTTCATGCTGGTCGGCATCGCCTTCAAGTTCGGCGCCGCGCCTTTCCACATGTGGCTGCCCGACACCTACCACGGCGCCCCGACCTCGTTCACGTTGTTCATCGGTTCGGCGCCCAAGCTGGCGGCGTTCGGCATGGCCTACCGCCTGCTCGAGGACGGCGTCGGCCCGCTCGACGCGCAGTGGCAGGACATGGTGGCCTGGCTGGCCGCGCTGTCGCTGGTCGTGGGCAACCTGGTCGCGCTGGTGCAGACCAACCTCAAGCGCATGCTGGCGTACTCGACCATTTCCCACGTCGGCTTCCTGTTCATGGGCCTGGCCCACGGCGGCCCGCTGGGCCACGGCGCGGCGATGTTCTACGCGATCTCCTATGCGCTGATGTCGGCGGCGGCCTTCGGCGCCATCATCCTGCTTTCGCGCAAGGGCCACGAAGCCGAGGAAATCGCCGACTTCCGCGGCCTGTGGGCGCGCAATCCGTTCCAGGCGCTGCTGGTCATGTTCGTCATGGCTTCGCTGGCCGGCGTGCCGCCGTTCCTGGGTTTCTGGGCCAAGCTCGAAGTGCTGCTGGCGGCGCTGGACGCCGGCCTGATGTGGCTGGCCGTCGTCGGCGTGGTGTGCGCGGTGATCGGCGCCTTCTACTACCTGCGCGTCATGAAGGCGATGTTCTTCGACGAGCCGGAAGGCGAGGGCCCCAAGCTGCACCCCGACAGCCACCTGCGCGCGCTGTTCGCGGTCAACGCGATCGCCCTGCTGGTACTGGGTTTGTTCGCCGAAACCATCCTGCACTGGGTGGGCCTGGCGTTCCCGGCCTGAGGGCCGGCTGAGCGGCGGACTCACGCCGGGCTTGCGCCGCGAAAGCCTAGCCCCCTATAATGCGCGCTCACTGCTGCGGGGTGGAGCAGTCTGGCAGCTCGTCGGGCTCATAACCCGAAGGTCGCAGGTTCAAATCCTGCCCCCGCTACCAGTTTCTGGCGATGGTTTCCGAAAGGGCTTCATCGATCAGGCTTTTTCTCCAGGATTGGCTGCCAGGCCGATTCCGGAGAAGCCGGAACCTGGATGTACCGGAAAAGGGCCTCACGGCCCTTTTTTGTTTTCGAAATTTGGCAAACGCGAAAGAGGCGCGGGACCGACGAATGACCGGAAAGGCGACCGAAATCAGCAATCTGCTTGCGCCCACCGTCGAAGGACTGGGCCTTGAACTGCTGGGCGTTGAATTCGCGCCTACCGGCAACAGTGCGCTGTTGCGCCTGTACATCGACGCTCCCGGCCGCCACGTCGCCATCGAGGACTGCGAAGCCGTCAGCCGCGAGATCTCGGCGGTGCTCGACCTCGAGGACCCGATCACGTCGCAGTACACGCTGGAAGTGTCCTCGCCCGGCATCGACCGCCCGCTGTTCACGCCGGCCCAGTTCGCCCGCTACATCGGCGAACAGGCCAAGCTGAACCTGCGGCTGCCCGTCGACGGCCGACGCCGCTTCCAGGCGCGCATCGAGCGCGTGGACGGCAATACCGTCGTGCTGGTCTTCGACGGCCGCGAAATGGCCGTCGCCCACGAGAACATCGAAAAGGCGCGCCTGGTCCCCGACCTGGTTGCCCTGGGCCTGGCGGCCCAGCCCAAACCCACCGGTCCGCGCGGCAAGCGCAAGGCCGGCAATGAATCCGATAACCCCTGAGGCGTCCGACGCCTTTCACGGAGCTGGAAGAGATGAGCAAGGAACTGTTGCTGGTGATGGAAGCGGTAGCCAATGAAAAGGGCGTACCGCGTGGCGTGATCATCGAGGCCATGGAGGCCGCGCTGGCTTCCGCCGCGAAGAAGCGCTACCACGAGCAGGACGTCGCCATGCGTGTTGCCATCAACCCCACCGACGGCAGCTACGAAACCTTCCGCCGCTGGGAAGTCGTGGCCGACGACGTGGTGATGGAGTCGCCGGACCGCCAGATCCGCCTGATGGACGCCGTCGACGAGAAGGAAGGCGCCGAAGTCGGCGACTACGTCGAAGAGCAGGTCGAAAACGCCGAATTCGGTCGCATCGCCGCCCAGGCCGCCAAGCAGGAGCTCATCCAGAAGGTGCGCG
>CAZXTV010000247.1:0-3331 GCA_964643705.1 uncultured Arenimonas sp.
CAACGCGGTCGACAACCTGGTCGGCAATGCCGACCTGATCGCCGTGCGCACGCGGGCGCCGTCGGCGCGTCCCTTCACCCGCGTCGAACGCATCCGCCGCGGCGCCGAAGAACGTTACCGGGCAACCGAACAGCGCTTGCAGCAGCAGCTCGACGAGCTCGAGCAGCAGTTGGGCGCCCTGCAGCAGCCGGGTGCGGAAGGCCAGGCGCAGGCGATCAGTCCGGCCCAGCAGGTTCAGATCCTGCGCTACCAGGATGAACGCCTGCGCATGCGCAAGGAACTGCGCGAAGTGCAGCACCGCCTCAATGCCGACATCGACGCGCTGGGCGACCGGCTCAAGCTGATCAACATCCTGGGCATGCCGGCGCTGGTGGTGCTGGTGGCCCTGCTGGTGGCCCTGCGGCGGTGGTCGCGCCGGCGCGCGGCGGAGTCCTGAGCCATGCGCCCGCGTTCGCTGGTCCTGCTGGCGGTGGCTGTCCTGGCCCTGGCGGCGCTGGCCGTGTGGTCCTTGGGCAAACGCGATGCGGGTACGGCGACGACCGGCGGCGAGGCCTTGCCCGGCTTCGCCGAACGGATCCCGGCCCTGGAACGAGTCGAAGTGCGCGGCGCCGGTGACCGCCTGCTCGTTTCCCTGTCGCGCCGCGACGACGCCTGGGAGGTCGAGCAGCACCCCGGCTGGCCTGCCAACCAGCGCGAGATCAGCCGGGCGCTGTTCCGGCTGGGCGAAGCACGCCGCATCGAGGCCAAGACCGACAACCCGTCGCTGCATGCCCGCCTGGGCGTCGAAGATCCGGGCCTGGCGCATGCCAAGGGCGCGGAACTGCGCTTCGAGGGCGGCGGCGGGACGCTGGGCCTGGTCGTGGGCAGCAACCATCCCGGCCTGGGCGGCAGCTACGTGCGGGTCTCGGGCGAAGATGCGTCCTGGCTGATCGATGCGGACCTGTCGCCGGCGCGGGACCCCGTGGCCTGGCTCGACCGCCGCCTTCTGGACCTGCCGCTGGCCCGCACCGCGCGCGTGCGCGTCGAGCCGGCCTCGGGCCGGGCCTTCACCCTGCAGCGGGACGGCGAGGGTTTTGTCGTGCAGGGAGCGGCCGCCGGCGGCACCCTGGACAGCCAGGCCACCGCCACCGCGGCGGTGCCCGAACAGCTGGCGCTGGACGGGCTGGCCGAAGACGGTGGCCAACCGGCCAGCCTGCGCCACGTGTACGAAACCTTCGACGGCCTGCGCCTGGAGATCGCCAGCTGGCAGGACGAGGCGGGCGTCTGGGCGCGCCTTTCGCTGGCCCTGGACGAGGAAGTCGCCAGCGCCTGGTTGGAACAGGCCAGCGACGGAGCCGAGCCCGCGCAAGCGCGCCTGGACCAGCTACGCAAGAAGGTGCGCGCCTGGCAGGACCGCTTCGAAGGCCGGCGTTTCCTGCTGCCGCCGCACAAGGCGGCCAACCTGCTCAAGTCGCGCGCCGACCACCTGGCGCCGGGATGAACACCACGCCCGCTCGCCTGACGCGCCTGTTGGCGGCCTTCGGGGCGATGGCCTGCGGTCTGGCCGTGGCCCTGGGTGCCTACGCCAGCCATGGCCTGGACGGCGACGCGGCCAGGCGCGCCGGCCTGGCGGCCTTGTTCGCCTTTGGCCATGGCCTGGCCCTGCAGCTGCTGATGCGCGAGGGCATCGTACGCCTGCGCCTGGTGGCCGGCGGCGCCATGCTGGTGGGGCTGCTGCTGTTCGCCGGCAGCCTGTGCGGCGCGGATTTCCTGGGCTGGCCGACGCCCCTGGCACCCGCCGGCGGTTTGCTGCTGATCGCCAGCTGGCTCATCATCGCCGTCGACACCTTCCGGCGCTGAGTCCCGACGACATGCCCCGCTACCGCCGCGGATTCGATCTTGAGCTGGCGGCGGCGCACCTGCGCCGGCGCGACCGCAAGCTGGCGCGCTGGATGGACCGCATCGGGCCGCTGGACATTGGCGAGCGCTGGCGCCGGCGCTTCGACCCGACCGATGCGCTGGCCCGCGCCATCCTTTACCAGCAGCTTTCGGGAAAGGCCGCGGCGACGATCGTCGGCCGGGTCGAGGCGGCGATCGGCGCCGACAAGCTGCATGCCGACACCCTGGCGCGCATAGACGACGCCGGCCTGCGTGCCTGCGGTGTTTCGGGCAACAAGACCCTGGCACTGCGCGACCTGGCCATGCGTTCGGCGGCTGGCGAAGTGCCCACGACCGCCGCAATGGCGCGCCTGCACGAAGACCGGATCATCGAACGCCTGACCGCCGTGCGTGGCATTGGCCGCTGGACGGTGGAGATGATGCTGATGTTCCAGCTGGGCCGCCCGGACGTGCTGCCGGTGGACGACCTGGGCGTGCGCAGGGGTGCACAGCTGCTCGACAAGCTGGGGGAGATGCCCAAGCCCCGGAGCCTGGCCGAGCGGGGCGAAACCTGGGCCCCTTACCGCACGCTGGCGGCGCTTTACCTGTGGCGCATCGCCGACTTCGCGGCGCCGCAAGCGGCGCCGGTCAAACGCTCGCAGGACTAAGCTCGCCCGGCGCCGCCGGGTGCCAGCACCAGTGCCAGGGTTCGTAGGTGATGCCGTGCGGGTTGTCGCGCGGGTAGCTCATCCGGAATCCGAAGCGCCCGGCCTGGTCGCGCAGCCATTGGAAGGCCGGCGTCTTTTCGAAACCTTCCTCGGCCGGGGCTTCGCCCGGCGTGCCGATGTCGATCGCCAGGCCGCCGTGGTGTTCGCTGTAGCCGGGGGCGGCGTTCACCGCCAGGATCTGCTGCACGCTCTGCCCGCGCGCGAGCTTTCTTTCGAAGATGCCCAGCTGGTAGGCGTGGCTGCGGTAGCCGGAAATGGCGTCGAGCACGACGTCGTCGGCCAGCGCCGCGCTTCTCATCCGCCGCCAGGCGCGCGCGGCCGGCTCGAGCAGCCAGAGCGGCCGGCGGAAACGGTCGAAGCCGGCGAATTCCAGGCGCGCCGGCTCGGGCACCAGGTGCAGGCCCGTGTCCCTGGCATAAGCCGCATCCAGGCCCAGCGTCGCCAGGCGTTCTTCCAGGCCATCGAGCGGCAGCAGGCGGCTGGCGCCCCGGGGGTCGTGCGAAGCCGCCAGCGCCGCGACGGCGTCGCCGATGCCGGGTTCGCGCGCCAGCCCGGGGCAAAGTGCGTGCAGGCGCTGGCCGTCGCAGGTGGCCAGGAAGCGGCCGTCGGACTTGCGCCGCAGGCACCAGGGCGCCAGGGCCAGGGCACGGGCCGCGGAATTGGCGCGTGCGCGCGGCCGCAGCAGCCGCGCGGGCAGGACTTCGACGAGGGTGCTGTTGGCCAGGTGCCAGTCCAGGGCGTGCATG
>CAZXTV010000248.1:0-3307 GCA_964643705.1 uncultured Arenimonas sp.
GCCTTCTGGAAGAAGCCGGTTCTCGTGCGGGCGACGCCACGGACGGTCCCCATGGCCTTCCTGATCCCCATCGCGCTTCTCGGCGCCGTCACGCTGGGAATCGGCCTCTACGCCGATCCCTTCATCGAATACGCCCGCGTCGCCACGGCGGGACCCTCGGGGTCGGTACGGCGCGCGCGGACGACAGGTTTCGGACCGTGAACGGGACTGACGAAGCGCTCGCCGATGTACTGCCACCGGTCGCGGTCGTTCGAATGGGGTGACGACGGCCGGGGATGGATCGTGCAGACTGCTGGTCGATGTCTGCGCCGGCGACGAATGACGAGGAAAGCACCCCCGTGCAATTCGGAGGCACCCGGCCGGCCGGGCGCGAGTCACCCGCGTTCTCGAAGTTGACTGCACGGCGTCCGTTCCACTTGCTCTCGAAGCCCACCGGCCCGATCTGACCGCCCTCGAACAGCCGCAACCCCCGCACCGGCAGCAGGAAGGTCAGCGCCACCAACAGCGTGGCGAACCCCGAGATGACCGGGAACAGCAGCAGTTCCTTGTCGGTGCGCAGCACGGCGGCGCTGGCCTTGACCAGGTGCCAGCTGCGGGAAATCTTGTCGAACATCGCGTCTTCCTCCCCGAATGACGCCCCTGATTATGCGGGCTTGCTGCAGCGCCGCAAGGCCGGAAGTCACGCATGCCCGGCGCGTCGGCCCGCCTATAATCGCCGCGGACCCTCGATCGGACCCGCCCATGCCCTTCCGCACTGCCGCGATCGCGGCGATCGCCTGCCTCGTCCTGCTGGCCGGCTGTCGCCCGACCGAACCCACGCCGATGGCGTCGCCGGATGCACAGGTGCCGGCCGTGGCGGCGGACGCGCCCGAACGCCATGTCGCCGCGCACTGGTTCGGGCGCCAGTGGCCGAAGAACTTCCTGTCCGGCTTCCGCCGCGAACACGTGGCCGGGGATTTCGCCCGGCTGCGTGCCGACGGTTTCGACACCGTGGTGCTGCTGGTGGCCTGGGGCGACTTCCAGCCGGTGTTCGATCCCTGCTGCAGCTACGACGAGCGCGCTTTCGAACGGCTGCGATTCCTGCTCGACCGCGCCGACGAGGCCGGCCTGAAGGTGATGCTGCGCGTGGGGTATGGCTGGAGCTTCCATCCCGATGCCGGCGACATCGGCGAACGCCAGCAGCGGGTGCTCAACGATCCGGCGGTCCGCGAGGCCTTCCAGGCTTTCCTGCAGCGGGTGGCGCGCGAGGCAGACGGGCACGGGCACGTCGTGCTGGCCTTCATGAGCTGGGAAGACCTGTGGCTGCGGCGCGTGGACGAGAGCGCGCGCGCGGACTGGGACGCCTACCTGGCCACCCTGCCCGCCGATCCCGCGCGTGGCAGCGCCCTGCCCGACCCGGTGCGCGACGCCCGCCTCTTCCACGGTTTCTGGGACTGGCTGCTGGTGGAACGCCTGGTCGCGCCGGCAGCGGCGCTGTTCCCGGCGCTGTCGCTGGAGGTGCGCGTGGACAGCGACCCGCGCTTCGAACCGGGCCCCGACGGCCAGCCGGTGGTGGCCGAGTGGATCGGCCATCCGGGCATGCTGGACCTGCCGCCGGGCCAGCCGCTGACCCTGTATTGGGCGCCGTTCTGGGGGGCGCTCAACCAGGGCGAACAGCTTCCTGCGGCGCGCAGCCTGGCGCTGCTGGACACGATGCTGGAACAGTTCGGACAGGCCGGCCGGCCGATGTTCATCGACCAGTTCAACTTCGTCGACAACACCCCCGGCTACGACAACAACGCGATCATCCGCCCCGAGGACACCGCCGCCTTCCTGCACGCCGCCGTGTGCACGCTGGCCCGCCATGACGTGATCGGCTACGGCCTGTGGACCGCGCGCGACTACGCCGAAAACCCGCTGCACAACCCGGCCTTTGGCTACGGGCTGGAAGCCTGGTCCCTGCAGCGGGCGCAGGGCGTCGCCCAGGACGCGCTGGAGCCGCTGCCCAGCGGCGACTTCCAGTTGGCGTTCGACGCGGGCGACCGTCTGGAGCAGGTCGTGCCCAAACGCCACGGCCGGCTGCCGCGGCCCGGCGACGCGCTGGAAGACCGGGTCTGCGTGCAGGCCCAGGTGCGCACGCCGGGCGTGATCGAAGCCAGCGCTGGTGGCGCGCCCGTGGCCCTGGACTTCGACGCCACCGGGCCCCAGCGCCGCTGCGCGGCGATCACGCCGGCACCGGGCGAGACCGGGCTGGTTTTCGCGCTGGCCGCACGCAGCGGCGAATTCGCCCTGCGCGACGCCATGGTGTTCGACCACGTGCAGTACGGTGGCCTGTACGAACTCGATGGCAGCCCGGCGTCGCTGCTGGAACCGGTGCGGCGCATGAACCGCGATTTCGCCGGCGGCGCCGGACGCTGCGACTAGCCGGCGGCGCCGGCCAGGTCGAGCGGCTCGGAAGCCGGGGGCGCGGCGTTTTCCGGATGCGCGGCCCAAAGCTCGTCCAGGCAGCGCCCGTCTCCCGGCACCCGGTGCCGGGGCGCGATGTCCGCCAGCGGCTTGAGCACGAAAGCATGCTGCAACTCGGGACGCGGCAGCTTCAGGTTGCCCGGGCCTTCGAGCACCAGGTCGTCGTAGAAGACGATGTCGATGTCCAGGGGCCGGCTGGAAAAACGCGGCGCACTGCGGTCGCGGCCGAAGTCCTGTTCCAGCGCGTGCAGCCAGTCGTTGAGTTCGAAGGGCGAAAGATCGGTGCTGATGCGCGCGGCGGCGTTGAGGAAATCCGGACCCTGGAAACCCACCGCCGGCGTGCGGTACACCGGCGAAAACACCACCTCGCCGAAACGATCGCGCAGGGCGCGGGCGGCACGGGCCAGGTTGTCGGCCGGCGCCAGGTTGCTGCCCAGGCTCAGCCAGGCGGTGCTCACGCCGGGCGGCTGCGCTCGATGATCACGCCGACCGCGCGCGAACCGCGCACGGCGCCGGGCTTGGCCAGCTTCAGGCGCACGTGCTGAACGCCGAACTCTTCCAGGATGATGGCGGCGCAGCGTTCGGCCAGGGATTCGACCAGGCCGAAATCGGACTCGGACACGAACTGGATCAGGCGCTTGCTGACGGCCTTGTAGTCGAGCGTGTCCTTGATGTCATCGGTGGCAGCCGGACGGGTGTTGTCGAAGGCCATCTCGATGTCGAAAACGACCGGCTGGCGGATCTTGCGCTCCCAGTCGTAGATGCCGATGACGCATTCGATTTCGAGCGCTTCGATGAAAACCTTGTCCACGTGATCTCCCTGCGTTGAACCTGTAGGAGCGCCTTCAGGCGCGAAGTGTTC
>CAZXTV010000249.1:0-3297 GCA_964643705.1 uncultured Arenimonas sp.
AAGGTGCCGCGCAGGGCCAGGCCCTCTTCGTCGATGTGCACGCCGAAGGCGCGGGTCAGCTGGTGGGTCGGGTCGCCGACCAGCGGGAACTTCGCCTTGCCCACGGCCGGCGAGGTTTCGTGCCAGACCTTGTGCGAGAAGTGGGTGTCGGTGGTGACGATGTAGACCTCGGCGCCCATCTTCTGGAACTCGGCGTAGTTGTCAGCCGCGTCCTCGACCTCGGTCGGGCAGTTGAAGGTGAAGGCGGCCGGCATGAAGACGATGACCGACCACTTGCCCTTCAGGGACTCCTGGGTGATTTCGACGAACTTGCCGTCGTGGAAGGCCTGGGTCTTGAACGGCTGGATTTCGGTGTTGATCAGGGACATGTTGGCTCCTGGGGGTTTGAGGAAGGGTGAATCGAAACTTGGGCCTATGGTAGGCAATACCTATTGATATGTGAAAGTGATAGTTCCTATCGCTCTGATAGGTCTTATCTATCACTTAGACACCCTATCTTCACGCCTTGACGATTGTCATCGACGTTTCCATAGGCTATAGCAATCGCCATGAACCTCCGCGATCTGCGTTACCTCGTCGCCCTGGCCGACCTGCGACATTTCGGCCGGGCCGCGGAATCGTGCCATGTCAGCCAGCCCACGCTCTCGACCCAGATCAAGAAGCTCGAAGAAGAGCTGGGCGTTTCCCTGGTGGAACGCGCGCCTCGCCACGTGATGCTGACCGCCGCCGGCCAGGACATCGCGATGCGCGCGCGTCGCGTGCTGGCCGAGGTCGAGCAGATGCGCGAAACCGCCCGCCGCACCGCCGACCCCGAGGCCGGCAGCGTGCGCCTGGGCCTGTTCCCCACCCTGGGTCCCTACCTGCTGCCGCACGTGGTGCCGCGCATCCGCAAGCGTTTCCCGCGCCTGGAGCTGCTGCTGGTCGAGGAAAAAACCGAGGTCATCGTGCACATGCTGCGCGAAGGCAAGCTCGACGCCGCGGTGCTGGCGATGCCCCTGCACGAAGAGTGGGCCGAAACCGAATTCCTGTTCGAAGAGCCCTTCATGCTGGCCGTGCCCGACGGCCATCCGCTGGCGGGCCGCCGCAACCTGCGCCTGGGTGAACTGGGCGACCAGCACCTGCTGCTGCTCGAGGAAGGCCACTGCCTGCGCGACCACGCGCTGGAGGTCTGCGGCCTGGCCGGCGCCGGCGAAAAAGAGGGCTTCCGGGCCACCAGCCTGGAAACGCTTCGGCAGATGGTCGCCGCGGGCGTCGGCGTCACCCTGCTGCCCGTGCTGGCCGTGAAGCCGCCCGTGCCGGCGTCGGAGGACATCCGCCTGCTGTCTTTCCGGAACCCGCCACCGAGCCGGCGCCTGGCCCTGGTCTGGCGCCGCAGTTCGGCCATGGGCGGCTTCCTGCACGACCTGGCCGAAGTGCTGCGCGACCTGCCCGCCGGGCTGCTGGACCTGCCCGGCGAAGACCCGCCGGGGCGCCGCCCGGGCAAGCCTTGAAGCCCGGCAGGCCAAGGGCTATCGTTGGCCCATAACCCTTCGATGACCCTGGGCGGCGCGTTCAACGCGGCGCCCGTTTCGCTTTCTGGAGTCCCCATGGCCACCCCGCCGCCGATCACCGTTTCCAGCCGCGACCTTGACCGG
Organism: uncultured Arenimonas sp.; assembly: GCA_964643705.1. Classification (GTDB taxonomy): domain Bacteria; phylum Pseudomonadota; class Gammaproteobacteria; order Xanthomonadales; family Xanthomonadaceae; genus Arenimonas. Next base: position 1,635 of record CAZXTV010000249.1, read on the forward strand.
CTCGAGCGCCTGCTTGAATCCCCCGCCGTCGCCGCCCTGCCCGCCGCCGCCGCCCTGGGCCGCGAACTCGAGCGCGCGAACGTCGTCGAGCCGGCCGACCTGCCGCCGGACGTCGTCACCATGAACTCCCAGGTCACCTGCGTGGACGAAGTCAGCGGCGAAACCCATCGCCTCACCCTCGTCTACCCGCCGGACGCCGACGTGGACAAACACAAGGTGTCGGTGCTGGCACCGGTCGGCACCGCCCTGCTGGGCCTGTCGGTGGGCCAGAGCATCGACTGGAACGCGCCGGGCGGCCGCTCGCTGCGCCTGCGGGTCACGGCCATCGCCTACCAGCCCGAAGCCGCGGGCGACCTCTCGCGCTGACCCTTCGGGTCCGCACCCATGCCCCGCTGGCTCTGGATCGCGCTGGCCGTCGCCACGCTGGCCCTGTTCTGGGCCGCCGGGCGGGGGCCGGAAGTCCTGCCAGCGTCAGGTGTGGGCGGCTCGCTGGGCTGCCCGCAGATGGCGTCCCCGGCCGGCCTGCCCGAACCCCTGCAGCTGCCGGTCGACGACGTCAGCCCGGTCGCGCTCGAGGGGCACACCCTGCGGCCCCTGGCTGCCTTCGCCCTCGAGGCGCGCGTGCTGGGCCGCGAAGACTACCGCTTCGACCGCAACGCCGACCTGTCGCCCACCGACCTGGCCCTGGGCTGGCAGCGCATGGCCGACCCCGCCTTCTACAAGCAGCTCGAAATTTCCCAGCGCGGCCGCTGGTACCACTACCGCTGGGGCGCCGGAGGGCCGCCGCTGCCACTCCAGGAAATCATCCGCTCCAGCGCGAACATGCACCTGGTGCCGGCCAACGCCGCGGTCGCCAGGGCCATCGACCGGGTGCGCGAAGACCAGACCGTGCGCCTGAAAGGGTGGCTGGTCGAAGTCCACGGCGACGACGGCTGGCAGTGGCGCAGCTCGCTGAGCCGCGACGACAGCGGCGACGGCGCCTGCGAGCTTATCTACGTCTGCGAGTTCGAGTCCTTCTGAACGCGCCGGGGATTCAGGCCTCGTCGTGCGCCACGCGCTCGGATTCACCGCGCCCGGCCATCAGCCACTCCGCCATCGCGGGCAGCGCGTAGATCGCCTCGACGTAGTCGGCGGCGGCACCCGACAGCGGCACGCCGTAACCGCGGAAGCGGACGCAGACCGGGGCGAACATCGCGTCGGCGATGCCGAACCGCCCGAACAGGAAGTCACCGCCGGAAGCCTGAGCACGCAGCTGGCCCCACAGCGACAGCACACGATCGACATCACGCTGGGCCGCGTCGTCCCAATGCCGCTCCCCCGGCTCGCGACGGCAGTTCATCGGCAGCTGGGCGCGCAGGGCGGCAAAACCCGAGTGCATTTCCGCGGCCGCTGAACGCGCCAGCGCGCGCAGTCCGGGCTCGCCCGGCCAGCCGCTGCCGCGCAGCCAGCGTTCGTTGGCGTATTCGCAGATGGCCAGCGAATCCCAGACCACCTGCCCCTGGTCATGCAGGACCGGCACGCGCCCGGTCGGCGACCACTCGCCGATGCGGGCTTGGAACTCGGGCGTGTCCAGCGGCAGCCGGACTTCCTCGAAGGCCACCCCGGCATGGCGCAGCAGCAGCCAGGGCCGCAGCGACCAGGACGAGTAGTTCTTGTTGCCGAT
>CAZXTV010000250.1:0-2454 GCA_964643705.1 uncultured Arenimonas sp.
GGGCCGCGACCTGGCCGGCGCCTGGGAGTTCCCTGGCGGCAAGGTCGAGCCGGGCGAGACCGCGCTGCAGGCGCTCGATCGCGAACTGCACGAGGAGCTCGGGATCCGCGTCCTGGCGGCCACGCCGCTGGTGTCGGTGCCGCAGGCCTATCCGGCAAAGCGCATCGTGCTGGACGTGTACGAGGTCACCCAGTTCGAAGGCATCGCCCGGGGCCTGGAGCGCCAGGCCCTCGCCTGGGCGCCGCTGGAGAAGCTCTCGAGCTATCCGATGCCACCCGCCGACCGGCCGGTGGTTGCCGCGCTGACCGCGCCGGATCGCTACCTGATCACCCCGGAGCCCGGCGAACGCCCGGCCTTCCTGTCACGCCTGGACAAGGCGCTGGCGGCCGGCGCCCGCTGCATCCAGCTGCGCGCCCGGTCCATGGCCTCGGCCGACCTGGCCATCCTGGCCCGCGATGCCCAGATCCGCTGCCGCGCCAAGGGCGCCCGTCTGCTGCTCAACGGCGAGCCTGGCCTGGCCGCCGACCTGGGGCTGGGCCTGCATCTTCGTTCCAGCCAGCTGATGGCGCTGTCGTCCCGTCCGGTGCTGGCCGACGGCCAGCCGGTGGCTGCGTCCTGCCACGATGCCGAGCAATTGGCCCATGCCGAGCGGCTGGGCCTGGATTTCGTGGTGCTGGGGCCGGTGCGCGCCACCGAGTCACATCCGGAGGCGACTCCACTGGGCTGGGACCGGTTCTCCGCCCTGCGCGAGGCGGTCTCCCTGCCGATCTATGCGCTGGGCGGCATGAAGCCGGCCGACGTGGCGGTGGCGCGGCGGCATGGCGGGCAGGGCGTGGCGGGCATCCGCGGACTTTGGCCGCGGTAGCGCGTCGGAATCGAAGCCCTCCCACAAGAGCTTCGGGCCTGAAGGCCCTCCTACACGCGCCCTGTAGGAGGGCCTTCAGGCCCGAAGCTTTTCGGCCAGGTCGAGATAGCGCGGATGCAGCCGCCGCACCGCCGCCACCAGCTCCGCCACGGTCCCGTCGTTGACGATCACGTCGTCGGCGATCGCCAGCCGCTGCTCGCGGCTGGCCTGGGCCGCGACCATGCGTCCGGCGAGGTCCGCGTCCATGCCGTCGCGCTGCATCAGCCGGGCCTGCTGCACCGCGCGGGACACGTCCACGACCAGGATACGGTCCAGCCAGGGATAGCTGGCGCGGGCCCCGCCCTCGGCCAGCAGCGGGATCGCGACCACGGCATAGGGTCCGGGCGCGGCGGCACAGGCGGTCTGCAGCCAGGTGCGGATGGCCGGGTGCAGCAAGGCTTCCAGCGCGGCCTTCGCTCCAGGGTCGGCGAAGACCCGTCGTCGCATCGCCGCACGATCGAGCTGGCCATCGGGCTGCAGGCTGTCGGCGCCAAAGCGCTCGACGATCGCCTGCAGCGCGGGCCGTCCGGGTGCCACGACTTCGCGGGCGGCGACATCGGCGTCCACGACCGCGACGCCCAGGGTTTCGAACGCGCGCGTGGCCTCGGACTTGCCGGACGCCACGCCGCCGGTCACCGCGACCAGGGTCCGCGCCATGGCCTCAGTTCAGGCCGGAAAAGGCGCGATAGGCCTGGATCAGCTGCGGACCCCACATCAGCTGCACCCAGCCGGCGACCGCCAGGTAGGGGCCGAACGGGATCGGGGTGGCGCGGTCGGCGCCCCGCCAGGAAAGCCAGATCGTGCCGACCACCGCGCCGATCAGCGACGAGATCAGCACGATCGGAAGGATCGCGGTGGCGCCGCACCAGGCGCCCAGCGCCGCCAGCAGCTTGAAGTCGCCGTAGCCCATGCCTTCCTTTCCGGTCAGCAGCTTGAACAGCTTGTAGACCGTCCAGAGGCTCAGGTAGCCGGCGATCGCACCGATGATGGCCTGGCTGGGCGAGGTGAACAGGGTGATGGTGGACAGGCCGAGGCCGATCCAGAGCAGGCCCAGGGTCAGCTGGTCCGGCAGCAGGGTGGTGCGCAGGTCGATGCCGGCCAGCGCCACCAGGAAGCCGGTGAACACCATCGCCGCCAGCGCCTCGGGCCCGGCGCCGAAGCGCCAGACGCAGGCGGCGAACAGCAGGCCGGTGGTCAGCTCGACCAGCGGGTACTGGATCGAGATCGCGCCGCCGCAGCCGCGGCAGCGGCCGCGCAGGGCGAGCCAGCTCAGCACCGGGATGTTCTCCCAGGCGGCCAGCTTGTGGCCGCACTTCGGGCAGGCCGAACGCTTAACCACGATGCCGGGCGGGGCCGGTTCGTAGGGCTCGGGCAGCTCGAGCATCTCGCGGCTGGTCTTGCGCCACTCCCAATCCAGCCAGGGCGGCAGGCGCAGGATGACGACGTTGAGGAAGCTCCCGACCAGCAGGCCGAAGACAAGGGCCAGGCCGAGCGCGAGGCCCGGCGTGGCCTGGATGAGCTCGAGCATCCGGATCAGCCGACCGTGGCCG
>CAZXTV010000250.1:2464-3279 GCA_964643705.1 uncultured Arenimonas sp.
ATGAAGGGCTCGATCAGGCTGGCCAGGGCATCAACGGAGTTGTTCACTTCCTGCTCGTAGAACTCGGCGACCTTGAGCAGCATGGTGTCGAGGGCGCCGGCTTCTTCACCAATGGCCGTCATCTGCACGACCATGTGCGGGAAGATGTTCACCTGCTTCATCGCGACGTTGAGCTGGTAGCCGACCGAGACATCGTCCCGGATGCGCATCACGGCCTCGTTATAGATGATGGAGCCGGTGGCGCCAGCGACGGTCTCGAGCGCCTCGACCAGCGGAACGCCGGCCTTGAAGGTCAGGGCCAGGGTGCGGGCGAAGCGGGCGATCGCGGACTGGTGAAGGATCTGGCCAATGACCGGCAGCTTCAACAGCAGGCGGTCGACATTGCGCTCGAGGGCCTGGGATCGCTTGTAGGCAAACAGAAAGGCGGAAACGCTGCCGATCACGATGGCCAGCACGGCCCACCACCAGCTCGTGAGGAAGCGCGAAGCATTCACGATCATCTGGGTGAAGGCCGGAAGGTCGGCGCCAAAGCCCTTGAAAACGTCCTCGAACTGGGGCACCACGTAGATAAGAAGGATGGCGCTTACCAGGATGGCGACCGCGATGACTGCGGCCGGGTAGAACAGGGCTTTCTTGATCTTTCCCTTCAGGGCTTCAGTGCGTTCCTTGTAGGTCGCGACGGTGTCGAGCACGGTGTCCAACACGCCGGCGCCTTCGCCGGCGCGGGTGAGGTTCCGATAGAGGGCGTCGAACTGGACCGGATGCCGCGCCATGGCCTCGCTGAGGGACCTGCCGCCCGCACTCGAATCGCGGAT
>CAZXTV010000251.1:0-3274 GCA_964643705.1 uncultured Arenimonas sp.
GTCTCCAAGCAGTCGCTGAAGGACACCATGAAGGACCTGCACATGGAAGGCTTCGACGTGGCGCTGGAGATGAGCGGCAACCCGCACGCCTTCAACGACATGCTCGACTGCATGTACCACGGCGGCAAGGTCGCCCTGCTGGGCATCCTGCCCAACGGCGCCGGCATCAACTGGGACAAGGTCATCTTCAAGGGCCTGGTGCTGCACGGCATCTACGGCCGCAAGATGTACGAGACCTGGTACAAGATGACCCAGCTGATCCAGTCGGGTTTCCCGCTGGGCAAGGTGCTCACCCACCAGATGCACATCGACGATTTCCAGAAGGGCTTCGAGCTGATGGAAACCGGCCAGTGCGGCAAGGTCGTCTGCAGCTGGGGCTGACCGGCCCCCGGCGCCGATCGCCAGCCACCTTCCGATGAAACACCCGATCCTGCTGCCGGCGCTGGCCCTGGCCATCGCCTGGGCGGCTGCGGCCCAAGCGCAGGCGCCTGCCGGACTGGCCGCCGAAGACCTTGTCGACGCCGCGCTGCTGGCCGGCCCGGGCTGGCGCGTGGACCCGCGCGTGGACGTGCGCGGCTACCAGGCGCGCTTCCTCGTCCACACCGACTGGGGCGAACTGGAGGCCGACAGCGTCGAATTGCTTGCCCTGCGCATTTCGGAGATGCCGGCGCTGGCGGCGGTGCACGAAGCGCGCGCCAGCCGGATCATCGGCGAAGCCGCCCGCGAGCGCGCCCTGGCGCCCGTCGCGGCCAGCGTGGCCGTGGGCAGCCAACCCGGCCGCGCCGCCGTCGGCCTGCCTGCCGGCGTCGCGGGTTATTTCGCCGACAAGTGGCAGCGCCTGCGCCAGTCGGTGCGGCGCCTGGCGGACATCGGCAACGAGGAGCTGATGCATTCGGGCGACCCCTTCGCCCAGCCTGGCGGGCCGCTGGGTGCCGCCGGCAGCACGCCCCGGGGCGAACGCCGCGGCTTCTTTCGGCGCCTGGGCAGGGAAACCGAACGCCTGGCCAAGCAGGAAGTTGGCTACAGTTCGGCCCGGCGCGCCCTGGCCCTGCGGCTGGGCGTGGACCCGGGAACGCGCAACCCGCTGCTGTCGCCGCGCCTGGATGCCCTCGCCTGGGCGGAAACCAGCGGCCGCCAGGTCGCCGGCCATGCCCTGGGCCTGGTGGCGGGCCCGGCAATGACGGCGATGTCGCGGGCGGTGCAAGTGGATGCCTGGGTGCTCACCGCCCGCCCTGAACAGGTGCGCAGGCTCAACCAGCAGCGCCTGGAACTGCACTGCGTGGACGGACTGTTGACGCGGGCCTTCCTGCGCGAACGCGCCTACGGCACGGCGCTGCAGACCGACCTGGTGCGGCTGCTCGATGGCATCGACCCCGGCGACGGCTGCGAAATCCTGCTTGAAACCGCCCTGATGGCCGGGGACGAAGCGCAGGCCCGCTTCGTCGTGCAGGGCTTGCGCCAGCTCGACGCCGCGCTGGCGCCGGAGGAACGCGGCGGCCGGTTCATCGCCCAGGGCGCCCTGATGGCCTACGTCACGCCGCAGGGCGAGTTGCTGCTGCCACTGCCTGTCGACTGGCTGGGCTGGACCGACGAGATGGACCGCTGGTTCGGCCTGGAGGCGCTTTCCCATGCGGGGCCGCGCCGGGTCCTGGTCGCGGGCCAGGTGACGCCGGAAGCACGCTGGCAGGTCCAGGCACGCGGCTGGCGCCTGCAGTGCCTGGATGCGTACCCGGGACGCCCGCCTTACCGGGCGTCCTGTGCCCTGCCCGTCAGCCGCCGATAGACAGGGTCAGCATGAAGCGGTTGTCGGCGGCATCGCCGAAATTGTCGTCGCCGGCGGCGTCGGTGCCGTAATAACCGACGGCGAGGTTGACCGGTCCGAAGTCGCGGTTCACGCCGACCGAGAAATCGCTGTAGTCGTCGATGCCCGTGGACGAACCGAAGGTGCTGTGCCCGACGGTGACGTCCAGGCCCCAGTCGTGGCCGATGTCGAAGCTGCCGCCCAGGCCGTAGTAGAAGCCGTCGTCGTCAAGCGCGTAGACGTCGTTGGTGTAGCCCAGGGTGAAGGACCAGGTTTCGTCCAGGGCCAGGATGCCGATCAGTTCGTTGTAGTCGATGCTGCCGTAGCCGTCCTGTTCGCCGATGTAGTTGTAGCGGTTGAGCATCAGGTCGAGGTTCCAGCGCTCGGACAGGTCCACGTTCCAGCCGATGTAGGTGTCGATCTCGATGTCGGGGCCGCCGGCCCCGAAGTCCACGTTCGAGCCCCAGACGCCGACGTAGATGCCGTTGTCGAAGGCCAGGTCGGCGCCCAGCTGCAGCGAAGCCTCGCCATCGGTCTGGGAGACGCCGCGGAACATGTAGTCGGTGGCCAGGGCGGCGTTCCAGCTGAACATCGACTCCTCGTCGGCCGCTTCTTCGGCGTCCTGGGCTGAGGCTGCCAACGGAAGCGCGAACAGCGCCGCGGCCAGGGCAAAGGGCAGCAGTTTCTTGGTTTTCATCGCTTGTTGTCCTTGGGGTACGGGGCAGTATGGTCGGGAGCATAATCAATGCTGCAGCGCAACAAGCGGGTCTTGGCATAATGCCGGCCCCACCGCCCGTCCCCGAGCCCGCCCATGCCCTCCCCCGACCTCGCCCGTTACGCCGCCGAACTCGACGCCATCCGCGACCAGGGGCTGTTCAAGTCCGAGCGCGTGATCACCGGCCCGCAGTCGGCGCGGATCACCCTGGCCGATGGTTCGAGCGTGCTCAACTTCTGCGCCAACAACTACCTGGGCCTGGCGGACAATGCCGAGGTCATCCAGGCGGCCAAGGACGCGCTCGACAGCCACGGCTTCGGCATGGCCTCGGTGCGCTTCATCTGCGGCACCCAGGACCTGCACAAGGTGCTGGAGCAGAAGCTCTCCGCCTTCCTCGGTACCGAGGACACCATCCTCTACTCCTCCTGTTTCGATGCCAACGGCGGTCTGTTTGAGACCCTGTTTGGCGCCGAGGACGCCATCATCAGCGATGAACTCAACCACGCCTCCATCATCGACGGCGTGCGGCTGTGCAAGGCCAAGCGCTACCGCTACGCCAACTGCGACATGGCCGACCTGGAAAAGCAGCTGCAGCAGGCCAAGGCCGACGGCGCGCGCACGATCATGATCACCACCGACGGCGTGTTCTCGATGGACGGCTTCATCGCGCCGCTGGACCAGGTGGTGGCGCTGGCCCGCCGGTACGACGCGCTGGTGCACATCGACGAGTGCCACGCCACCGGCTTCCTGGGCGACAC
>CAZXTV010000252.1:0-1853 GCA_964643705.1 uncultured Arenimonas sp.
CGGAGAAGGCGGCGGCGTAGTTGGTGGAGAAGACCGTCATCAGCAGCACCTCGGCGATATTGAGGTTGCCGGCGATGAATTGGCGCGCGACGAGCAGCCGGTCGCCGCGGCCATGGAAATCGCAGACGCGGCCGCCGGCTTCGCGCACCAGCAGGATGCCGGCCGCGATGTCCCAGGGCTTCACGCCCGCCTCGAAGTAGGCGTCGGCCCGGCCGCAGGCCACGTAGGCCAGGTCCAGTGCGGCAGAACCCGTGCGGCGGATGTCCTCGGCTTCCGACAGCATGGTGCGGATCGAGTCCAGCTGGGGCGCCAGGCGCGCGCGTTCGCGCGGCGGGAAGCCGGTGACCAGCATCGCGCCCTTGAGGTCCTTGCGTTCGGCCACGCGGATCTTCTTGTCGTTGAGCAGCGCGCCGCCGCCCTTGGAGGCCGTGAACAGCTCGTTGCGCATCGGGTCGAAGACCACGCCATGCACCGGCTCGCCGTTTTCCACCTGCGCGATGGACACGCAGAAGTGCGGCCAGCCGCGAAGGTAGTTCGAGGTGCCGTCCAGCGGATCGATGACGAAGGTCGTGCGGCCCTTGCCCATCGCGCCCGATTCCTCGCACAGGAAGGCGGCGTCGGGGAAGGCCCGGCGAAGCTCGCGTATGATCACGGCCTCGGCCTCGGAGTCGACCTCGCTGGCGTAGTCGAGCTTCGATTTCTCGAAGACGTTGAGGGCGTCGAGCTTGCCCATGTGGCGCAAGATCAGGTTACCGGCCGAACGGGCGGCCTTGACCATGACGTTGACGACAGGTTTCTGCATATTCCCGTCCGAAGAACCGCTGGATTGTGTGAAGAACAAGGGGCCGGTCCGTGCCGGCGCCGCGCAAGGATAACAGGTTGGCCAACGAAAATATCCGCATCGTCCTGGTCGGTACGCAGCATCCGGGCAACATCGGCTCCGCCGCCAGGGCCATGAAGACCATGGGCCTGGCGGCCCTGCACCTGGTCGCGCCCGAGCGTTTCCCCGACCCCGAGGCCAACATGCTGGCTGCCGGCGCCGACGACCTGCTGGCCACGGCCCCGGTCCACGACGACCTGGTCCAAGCCCTGGCCGGCTGCCGGTTCGTCGTCGGCACCAGCGCCCGACGCCGCACCATTCCCCTGCCCGAACTGACGCCGCGCGAGGCCGCCCGGCAGCTGGTCCGGGCCGCCGCCGAGGGTCCCGTGGCCCTGCTGTTCGGCCGCGAGCGCACCGGCCTGGAAAACGAGGAACTGCAGCGCTGCCACGCCTCGGTGTGCATCCCCACCGACCCGGGCTTCGCCTCGCTCAACCTGGCTGCCGCCGTGCAGGTGCTGTCCTACGAACTGCAGCTGGCGACCCTCGAGGCCGCTGGTGGGCAACTGCCGGTGGGCCGGCCGATGCCACCGCCCGACACCGAGCCGGCGGCCACGGCCGACGAGCTCGAACGCCTGTTCGGCCATCTCGAAGAGGCCCTGGACGATATCGATTTCCACAAGGGCCGCCCGCCCGAGATGGTCATGGGCCGGCTGCGGCGCCTGTACCTGCGGGCCGGGCTGGACACCCGCGAGGTGAAGATCCTGCGCGGCATCCTGTCCGAGGCCCAGCGCATGGCCCGGCTGGCCAGGGGCGGGCAAGCCTAGCGCCGCCGGGGCCGGGCGAATACAGTAGGCAGGCCCCGATCCCGAGCCGAAGAGAACCCAGTGACGCGCCTTTCCCCCAGTGTTATTCCCGGTGGCGTGTTGCGAGTGGCCTTCCTGCTGATGCTGGCGCTTTCGGGCCTGGTGCAGGCCAGCGACGGGGTGCTGGTGGTGGGCCGGATCAGCGACGACCCGCGCCGCCACTACGAACA
>CAZXTV010000252.1:1863-3268 GCA_964643705.1 uncultured Arenimonas sp.
CGTCGGCATCACCGAAGGCCGAGTGCTGATGGCGCGCGACCCGCAGCAGATGATGAGCTACCTGCGCCGCGGCAAGGTCGACTGGGTCACCGAAACCCCGGGCACCGGCCTGCTGCTGGCCGACCGTGCCGGCGCCCGGCCGCTGCTGCTGACCGAACGCAGCGGGTCGCGCGAATACCGCAGCGTCATCTTCACCCACCGGGACAGTGGCATCACCGACCTCTCGCAGCTGCGCGGGCGCACCATCGCCTTCCAGTCGCCGTCCTCCACCAGTGCCTACCTGGTGCCGGCGATGGCGCTGCTCAGGAGCGACCTGCCGATGGCGCTGATGGTCTCGCCCCTGGAAGACGCCGATTCCGACTCGGTCGGTTACGTCTTCGCCAACACCGACGCCAACCTCGGCGCCTGGGTGCACAAGCGCCTGGTCGATGCCGGCGGCTTCAGCGACCAGGACTGGGCCTCGCTGCAGCGCGTGTCCGAAGCCTTCCGCCGCGACCTGGTCATCATCCACACCACCGGCCCGGTGCCGCGTGCGATGGAACTGGTCAGCGAAGACATGGACGCGCGGGTGGCCGCCCGCCTCAAGGAAGTGCTGCTGGGCGCCAGCGAGGACCCGCAGGCGCGTGACGCCCTGCGCCAGTTCTTCCGCACCACCGGTTTCTACGAGGCCGACGCGGAAACCCGGCGTTCGCTCGACGAACTCCAGCGCGGTGCGCGAGCCGTGCGCGAGGCCCTGGAATGAGACTGCCTTTCCGGCTTGGCCTTCGCGGTGAACTGATGTGGCTGCTGGCGGCGGTGATGCTGGTGGTCGCCGCCCTGTTCGGCGCGCTGTGGCTGCACACCCAGCGCAGCAATGCCGACGCCCGCGAACTGAGCGCCAATGCGGTGCGCGAACTGGCCCGCGAAGGCCTGCTGATGCGCGGCCACACCCTGTCGAGCCAGCTGGCCGATGCGGCGACCAACCCGATGTACTACCTGGACCTGGCCAAGCTGGGTGAACTGGCGCGGGCCACGCTGCGCCAGCCCGACGTCGTCTACGTGATCATCCACGACGCCGAGGGCCAGGTGCTGCACGACGGTTCCGGCGACATCCCCGCCTTCGGCCAGCCGATGTCGGACCCGATGGCCTTCGAGGCGCTGCAGGCCGAAGGCCCGCACGGCCAGTGGGACGACAAGCTGCTCGACGTCGCCAGCCCGATCCGCATCGGCGGCGAGCGCATCGGCGGCGTGCGCGTCGGCCTGTCCCGCGACAATGCCAGCCGCCGCGAAATCGAAGTGCTGGGGCCGCTGGAACGCAGCCTCGGCCAGGCGGACCGCGAACACCTGGCCTGGATCGTGGCGCTGCTGGCGGCCCAGTTCGGCATCGCGCTGCTGGCGATGTGGCTGCTGCAGCGGCGCATCGTGC
>CAZXTV010000253.1:0-3258 GCA_964643705.1 uncultured Arenimonas sp.
TGCGCACCACACAGGATGTCGGTGATGCCCGGCACGTGCATCTGCACGCAGCCCATGGTGCCGAAGGGATACATCTGTTCGACGTCAGGCAGGAAAAGCGCGTCGCACTTGTGCGAAGCCAGTGCGTCGATGTCGCTTTGCGGCGTGCGCGGGTACAGCGCGTAATCCTCGTTGGGCCCGAACTGCGTGGGATTGACGAAGATGCTGGCCACTACCTTGTCGGCATGCCGGCGGGCCAGTTCGACCAGTGCGAAGTGCCCGGCGTGCAGGTTGCCCATGGTCGGCACGAAACCGACGCTGGCGCCTTCCCGTCGCCACTGGCGGAGCTGTGCGCGCAGTGACGCCAGCGTGTCATGGGTTTGCATCATGCGTATCCGTGTTCGGGGCCGGGGAAACTGCCCTCGCGCACCGCATCGGCATAGGCGCGCAGCGCGCCTTCGATGGAGCCGCCTTCGGCCAGGAAATCCTTGACGAAACGCGGGCGGCGGTGGCCGCTGTTGAGCCCCAGCAGGTCGTGCAGCACCAGGATCTGGCCGTCGCAGTCGGGACCGGCGCCAATTCCGATGGTGGGGATGTCGACCTCGGCCGTGATGCGCTTGGCCAGGGCCGAAGGCACGCATTCGAGCACCAGCATGTCGGCGCCGGCTTCGGCGACCGCGCGGGCGTCGGCGGCCAGGCGGTCGGCGGCGGCCTGTTCGCGACCCTGCACCTTGTAGCCGCCCAGGCGCAGCACCGACTGCGGGGTCAGGCCCAGGTGCGCGCAGACCGGGATTTCCCGCTCGGACAGGAAGCGGATGACCTCGAGCTTCGGCCCGGCGCCTTCAAGCTTGACCATGGTCGCGCCGGCCTGCAGGAACCGCGTGGAAGCCTCGAGCGCATGCCCCGGCGTGGCGTCGGCCTGGAACGGCAGGTCGGCCACCAGCAGCGCCGACGACAAACCGCGCGCGACGCAGGCCACGTGGTAGGCGATGTCGGCGACGGTGACCGGCAGCGTGCTGTCGTGGCCCTGGCAGACCATGCCCAGCGAATCGCCCACCAGCACGAAGTCGAGGCCGGCGCTGTCCACGCAGCGCGCGAAGCCGGCATCGTAGGCCGTCACCGACACGATGCGCCGGCCTTCGGCCTTCATGCGGCGCAGGCCGGGTACGGTCAGGCGCGGTCGCGGCGCGGCCTTTTGCTCGTTGGCGTACATGGCGGCGTCCAGGCTGGGGAAGGCCTAAGGTATCGCTTCGATGCCCGACGCATCCACCTTCGCGAGCAGGTCATCCACCCTGCCCCGGCCCGGCACGAACAATCGCGGGGAAATTTCCGCCAGCGGAACCAGCACGAAGGCACGTTCGTGCAGGCGCGGATGCGGCAGGCTCAGGCCAGGCAGCTCGAGCACCTGGTCGCCGTAGAGCAGCAGGTCCAGGTCGAGCGTGCGCGGTCCCCAGCGCCCGGCCTCCTGATCGCGCAGGCGCCCGAAGCGGCGTTCGATGGCCAGCAGCCGGTCCAGCAGCGCCGGGGCCGGCAGGGTGGTTTCAATGGCCAGCACGCCGTTGATGAAATCGGGCTGGTCGGTCCGGCCCCAGGCGGGCGTGCGGTAGAGCGCCGAGGCCTGCACGATCCGCGTGCCGGCCAGGGCCCCGACGGCCAGGGTCGCGGCCTGCAGCGTGGCCCCGACCTCGCCCTGGTTGCCCCCCAGGGCGACCCAGGCCGGAACCGGGGCGTCCGGCTTCACTCCGGACTGCCGCCAGCAGGCTTGCGCCGGCGGCGACGCGGCCGGCGACGCGGCCCGCGACCGTCGTCGCCGTCGGCGTCCCCGGGTTCGGCGTCGGCATCGGCTTCATCGTGGGCGCCGCGCGGCAGCGTCTTGGGCGCCAGGCGGCCGGCGAGCTGCTCGGGCGCCTGCGCCTGCGCCTCGCGCCAGAAGGCCAGGTCGTCGGCCACGTCCGGCGCGGCGCTGGCGCGCAGCTCCAGGAAATCGAAGGCGGCGCGGAAACGCGGATGTGCCAGCAGGCGGAACACGCGCTTGCGCACGCGCTGGCTGAAACGCGCCTGCAACAGCCAGATTTCCTGCATCGGCAGCGAAAACCGCCGCGGCAGGGCGATTCGCTGGGCCTGGTGCAGGGTGACCCGGTCGGCGGCCCGCTGCTGGGCGATGGTGCCGTCGACGCCCTGGTTCTGCAGCAGGGCCACTTCCCGGCAATACGCCGGCCAAAGCAGCGCGGCGAACAGGAAGGCCGGCGTCACCGGCTTGTCCTGCGCGATCCGCTCGTCGGTGCTGCGCAGCGCCTGCAACACCATAGCCCGCAGCGCGCCGCTGCGGTTGGTGGCCAGGGCCTTTGCGGTTTCCGGGAACAGCGCCGGCATCAGGCCAAGCGCTTCGAGCGTCAGGAAGCTCTTTTCGGCATGCCCGGCCAGGAACATCTTCAGGCATTCGTCGAAGAGCCGGGCCGGCGGCGCCGACGACAGCAGGCCGGCCAGGCCGGGGATGGGGTCGGCTGCCTCGGGGGCGATGCTGAAACCCAGCTTGGCCGACAGCCGCGCCGCGCGCAGCATGCGCACCGGGTCTTCGCGGTAACGTTCGACCGGGTCGCCGATCAGGCGCAGCACCCGCTCCTGCACGTCGGCATAGCCGCCGACGTAGTCGCGCACGGAAAAATCCTCGACCGTGTAATACAGCGCGTTGGCGGTGAAGTCGCGTCGCACCGCGTCGTCTTCGATCGTGCCGTAGACGTTGTCGCGCAGCAGGCGGCCACCGTCGTCGGTCTCGCGGTCGTCGGTGTCGTTGGAACTGTTGGCCCTGAACGTGGCGACCTCGATGATCTCGCGGCCAAAGACCACGTGCGCCAGCCGGAAGCGGCGGCCGATCAGGCGGCAGTTGCGGAACAGCTGCTTGACCTGTTCGGGCGTGGCGTCGGTGGCGACGTCGAAGTCCTTGGGATGGCCACCGGCGAGCAGGTCGCGCACGGCGCCGCCGACCAGGTACCCCTGGAAGCCGCCGTCGCGGAGTCGGTACAGCACGCGCAGTGCGTTCGGGCTGATGTCCTTGCGGGAGATGCCGTGCTCGGCGCGCGGCACGACCTGGGGCGGGTTCAGGCTGGGAATGGCGGTGTCCGTCATGGGCTGTAAGCGGCGCGGGATCCTTGCGCGGCGGGCGGGCGCCAGCGGGCCTTGTGGCTTTCCGCAGACGGTCAAGCCCGCTATACTAACGCCCGCTTCACCGCTTCGCCATCCGCGCTCCCTTCGTCTAGTGGCCTAGGACACGGCCCTCTC
>CAZXTV010000254.1:0-3250 GCA_964643705.1 uncultured Arenimonas sp.
TGCAGAGTGCGCACAACTACCACGAGCGTGGCATGCGCACGCTTATCCTCACCCCGAAGCTCGACAGCCGCGCCGGCGAGGGCCTGGTGGCGTCGCGCATCGGGCTCAAGGCCCGCGGCACCGTTTTCGGGCGCGATGACGACCTGCAGGCGATCGCCCGCGAAGACATCGCCGCGCGCGGCGACCTGCACTGCGTGCTGGTGGACGAGGCCCAGTTCCTGTCCAAGCGCCAGGTCTGGCAGCTCACCGAAATCGTCGACCGGCTCGACGTGCCCGTGCTGGCCTACGGCCTGCGCACCGACTTCCGCGGCGAGCTCTTCGAAGGCAGCCAGTACCTGCTGGCCTGGGCCGACAACCTGGTCGAGATCAAGACCATCTGCCATACCGGCCGCAAGGCCACCATGGTGGTGCGCGTGGATGAGCAGGGACGGGCGATCACCGACGGCCCGCAGGTCGAGATCGGCGGCAACGAACGTTACGTCTCGGTCAGCCGGGGCGAATTCAAGAAGGTGACGGCCGGCGAGGGTTACATCGACCTGCAGCAGCCGCGCCTGCCGCTGGGCACGCCGGACTGATCAGGAGCCGCAGCTTGGTGCCAGGGCGGCCAGCTCGCGCCTGAGCCGCTGCCGTTCGGGCATTTCCGCGGCCTGGGCCTGGAGGGCCTGCCCGACCAGGGTGCGGCCCTGGCCCAGGCGCCCCGCGCGGCAATGCAGTTCCGCCTCGAGCGCGCCCGCCGATCCTGCCGTCGCGCGGGCGACGGCAGGATCGGCCTGCGCCTGCGTGCGCAGGCCGGCCAGATGGGATTCGGCGTCGGCGTTGCGCCCCTGCTCAAGGGCCAGGCGGGCCTGGGCCAGGCTGACCAGGGCGCGGGCCTGGAGGTCGCTTTCGCCAAGCCGGTCCCCGGCTTCGTCCAGCAGGCGGCGCGCCTCCTGGGCATCGCCGCCAGCCTGCGCCAGTTCCGCCAGCAATACGCGCGCCCGGCCGGCCAGGGCACGGTCGCGGCTGCGCGAGAGCTGCAGGCATTCTTCGGCCAGGCTGCGGGCATTGGCCGGCAGGTCGCGGGCCTGGCGCACCCGGGCCAGGTCGCAAAGCACCGACACGTGGTGCACCAGCAGGTTGCCGCGCCGGCGCAGCTGCAGGCTGCGCTGCAGGGCTTCGTCGGCTTCGTCCCTGCGGTCCTGTTCCCAGGCCACCCGGCCCAGCTGGTGCCAGGAGGCGGCGATTTCCGGATGGTCGGGGCCAAAGCGCGACAGCAGGCGTTCGTGGGCCGAACGCATCAGCTGGTGGGATTCGCCGAGTTTGCCCACGTCCAGCAGCAGCCGGGCCAGGGGGCGCTGCACGCCGGTGGTCAGCGGGTGGTTCAGGCCGAACCGGTCCAGCGTGATCTGCAGGGCCTGGCGGTAGGACGATTCGCCTTCGACCGCATCGCCCAGCGCGTACTGGTAGCGACCCAGGTCGCGCCAGACCTCCACGCCCAGCGAATTGCGGTCGCCCCCGGCTTCGCGCAGCAGGCCCAGGGCCTCGCGCAGCCCGCGCACGGCTTCTTCGTAACGGCCTTCGTCGGCCAGCAGGCGGGCCAGGTCGGCCCGGCTCTCGGCCTGCAGCATCTTGCTTTCGACCCCCTGGTTGCGAAGGGACAGGGCGCGCCCGAACAGGTCGCGCGCCACTTCGCGCCCGCCCAGTTCGCGATGGCAGCGGCCCAGCTGCGAGAGGAATTCGGCCGAGGCCCGTGGCCCGGCGGCGGCTTGCTGCTGGGCCACCGGAAGCCAGGGCACGAGCGCACGCACGCAGGTTTCGGCCTGGCCGAGGCTGCGCAGGCTGCGTCCGCGCAGGGCCGCCGCTTCCACGCCCAGCCGGGCAGGCACCGCGCCCGTCAGGGTGCCCAGGATGTCGGCCTGGCGGTCGAGCAGTTCCAGTGCCTGGCGGTCGTCGCCCAGGCCCTGGCGCAGGCGCGCCACCAGGCCCAGCAGTTCGGCGCGGGCCTGGGGCTGGTTGCGCAGTTCGGTGTCGGCGCGGCGCACGCCCGCGTCGAGCAGGCTGCGGGCGTCGAGGCCGCCGTCGCCGGCCTGTTCGGTGTCCTCGAACAGCGCGATTACGAAATCCTGCATGGCCTGGGCACGTTCGGCCTCCTGCAGGGCCACGCGGGTCTGCCAGGCCATGAAACCCACCGCGCCCAGCATCATCGCCGTGAACAGGCCGGCGACCGCCAGGGCCAGGGAATTGCGCCGGGTGAACTTGAGGCTGCGGTAACCCAGGCTGTGTGGCCGCGCCAGCACGGGCTCGCCGTCCAGGTGCCGGCGCAGGTCCTGGGCCAGGGCCTCGACCGAGACGTAGCGGTCTTCCGGGGCCTTGGCCAATGCCTTGCACAGGATGTTGTCCAGGTCGCCGGCCAGTTCCCGCGACAGGCGGCGCGGGTGCGGGTCGCCCTGCTCGCGCGCCCGCCGGTGGGCGGCGTGCGAGGGGCGCACCGGGTCGGCACCCAGGATGGCTTCTTCCCAGGCGGCATCGGTGCTGCGCGCCGGGTCGTAGGGCTTGCGGCCGACCAGCAGTTCGTAAAGCACCACGCCCAGCGCGTACACGTCGGTCATCGTGGTGATGACGCCGTTGCGCAGCTGTTCGGGGGCGGCGTAATACAGGGTGAAGGCCCGGGTGCCGGTGCCGGTGATCTCGGGGCTGCCGTCCTGCGGTTCGTCGAGCAGCTTGGCGATGCCGAAGTCGAGCAGGCAGACGTCGCCGGCCGGGGTGACCAGGATGTTCGAAGGTTTCAGGTCGCGGTGCACGACCAGGTTGGCATGGGCGTGGCTGACCGCCGCGCAGACCTGCAGGAACAGCCGGAGCCGGTGCTGGATGGGCAGCGCCAGCTGCTGCGCGTACTGGGTGATCGGCTGGCCCTGCACGTAGTCCAGCGCCAGGTAGGGCTGGCCGTCGCTGCTGACGCCGGCGTCGAGCAGGCGGGCGATGTGGGCGTGGCCCAGGCGCGCCAGGATCTGCCGTTCGCGGGTGAAGCGCGTGCGCAGGCCGGCGTCGCCCAGTCCAGGCCGCAGCAGCTTCAGCGCCACCCGCCGCTGGTAGAGGCCGTCGGCGCGCAGCGCCAGCCAGACCTGGCCCATGCCGCCTTCGCCCAGCGGCCGCTCGAGCTGATAGGGGCCGATCTTCTGCCCGGGCTGTGGCGAGAACACGGCGGCGTCCACCACCGATTGCGCCAGGAAATCCGGCCGGTCGTCCTCCAGCGCCATCAGGCGCTGCAGCT
>CAZXTV010000255.1:0-3248 GCA_964643705.1 uncultured Arenimonas sp.
AGTACGCGGATCAAAGCGGATGTACGCCGATAAGAGCAGATAAAGCCATTTTGATCCAAAGGCTCTATCCGCCTTTATCGGCGTACATCCGCTTTGATCCGCGTACTAAAACGTGAACCCGCACCCCGATAGAACTAGGCCCGATACGCGACGGCCTTCATCAGGCGGGATGAGAGCGCCATCAGCGTCGGGATGGGCTGGGGCAGCACGCGCGCGCCGGCCTGTTCGGCCTGGTCGGCGTGGCGGGCCTCGTCGTCCTTCATCGTGCGCAGGATGGCGCGGCTGCGCTCGTCGCCGGGCGGCAGGGTCTGCAGGTGTTCTTCCAGGTGCGCTTCGACCTGGCGTTCGGTTTCCACCACGAAACCCAGGTTCCAGCCGTCGCCGCGCAGGCCGGCGGCCAGGCCGATGGCGTAGCTGCCGGCGTACCAGAGCGGGTTGAAGACGCTGGGCCGGCTGTCGAGCTCGGCCAGGCGGTCGCCGCACCAGGCCAGGTGGTCGGTTTCTTCCTGGGCCGCGTGCTGCAGGTGCTGGCGCGTGGTTTCATCGCGGGCCACCGCGGCCTGGCCCAGGTACAGGGCCTGCGCGCAGACCTCGCCGGTGTGGTTGATGCGCATCAGGCCTGCCGCATGGCGGCGGTCGGGCTCGGCCAGCGCCGGGTCGGGCAGGCCGGCGGCCGGATTCGGCCGCTCCGCGTGGGCCTGGCCCAGGCTGGTGCCCAGCGCATGCTGGAATTCGATGATCAGTCGGTCGAAAGGGCTGAATTGGCGGGTGAGGGTCATGCCAGGTGCTCGGCCAGGAAGTGGATGGGGTGGCGCACGCTTAGTGTAGTCCCGGCGGCCAGGTGCAGCCGGCAGCCGATGTTGGCCGACAGCAGTTCGCTGGCGCCGGAATCGGCCAGGGCCTGCAGCAGTGGGGCCCTGAAGGCCTCGGCGCGCGCCGGTTCGGCCAGCTGGTGCAGGCCGGCGGCCCCGCAGCAGCCGGTGTCGGGCAGCTCCACCAGGTCCAGCCCGGGAATGCGCCCCAGCAGTCGGCGCAGGGCCGCTTCCGAGCGCACGACGCTGCGTTGGGTGCAGGGCAGGTGCAGGGCGACCCGGCGGGGGTTGGGGCGGAAGCGCAGCCGGTCGCCGGCCTGGTCGAGCAGGATCAGCGGGTCCTCGACGGCCGAAACGCCATCGAGGCTGCGGGCCAGGGTGTCGTGGCAGCCCGAGGCCAGGCAAAGGACACGTTCATGGCCGGCGAATGCCCGGCGGTTGGCCTGGGCGAGGCGGGCGGCGCCGGTGGCATCGCCGGCGTGGGCCGCCGCCGCGCCACAGCAGCCCTGGCCGGCCGGCAGGGTGCTGGCCAGGCCGGCCGCGGCCAGCAGGTGCGAAAGCGCATCGCGCGTGCCCGCTTCGTGCGGGCGGGCGATGCAGCCGGCGAACATCGCCACGACCGGGGCGCCAACGGGGGCCCGCGGCGGTTCGACGGGCGCTTCGCGCCGCGGCGGGGGCGGCAGGCCCGCGCGCCAGCTTCGCGGCAGGGCCCAGGCCAGCGGCCGCTGCAGGGCTATAAGGAAGGAAAGCAGCCGGGGCCGGGCCAGCAGGGCCAGGGCGGCTCGGATCCGGGCGGGCGGGGGATGGCGGGCGGCCTGTTCGGCGCGGGCGCCTACAAGCAGTTCGCCGTAGCGCACGCCGGCCGGGCAGGCGGCTTCGCAGCGGCGGCAGCCCAGGCAATGGTCGAGATGGGCGTCGCCGACGGGGCCCGGGGCCAGCTGCCCGGAAGCCACGGCACGCACGTAGGCGATCCGGCCCCGCGGGGACTCGGCTTCGCTGCGGTCGAGCTGGTAGGTGGGGCAGTGCGGCAGGCACAATCCGCACTGCACGCACTGGTCGGCCAGGGCCAGCAAGGGCGCGGCGCCCGGCGCCCGGGGCGGGGAAGGGCGGGCCAGGGGCGGCGTGGCGGGCATGCGGCGATGCTAACACGGGGTTAAATCGGGCTTGCACGAGGGCCGAACGGCGGTTATCATTCCGCTTCTTTCAACCCCGATTTCTATATTTGGAGCCGTCATGAAGTCCATGACCGTCAGCGCCAACGCCCAGACCGTCAAGCAAGACTGGTATGTGGTCGATGCCAGCGGCAAGACCCTGGGCCGCCTGTGCTCGGAACTCGCGCGTCGCCTGCGCGGCAAGCACAAGCCGGAATACACCCCGCACGTTGATACGGGTGACTACCTCGTCGTGATCAACGCCGAGAAGATCCACGTCACCGGCAACAAGCTGCAGGACAAGAAGTACCACCGCTTCACCGGTTACGTCGGCAACCTCAAGACCCAGTCCCTGGGCCAGGTGCTCGACGCCCATCCGGAGCGCGTGATCGAAATCGGCGTCAAGGGCATGCTGCCCAAGAATCCGCTCGGTCGTGCCATGTACCGGAAGCTCAAGGTCTACAAGGGTTCCGAACATCCGCATTCCGCCCAGCAGCCGCAGGCGCTGGACTTCAAGGCTTAAGGCATCTTTATGGCTATCCAGCAGAACTACGGCACCGGCCGTCGCAAGTCCTCCACCGCCCGCGTCTTCATGCGCTCGGGTAGCGGCAAGATCGTCGTCAACGGCCGTCCGGTCGACGAGTTCTTCGGCCGCGAGACCTCGCGCATGATCGTGCGCCAGCCGCTGGTGGTCAGCGACATGGCCGACAAGTTCGACTTCACCGTTACGGTCGAGGGCGGTGGCATCACCGGCCAGGCCGGCGCCATCCGCCTGGGCATCGCCCGCGCGCTGGTCGAATACAACGACACGCTCAAGCCCGACCTGCGCAAGGCCGGGCTGATGACCCGCGACGCCCGCGAAGTCGAGCGCAAGAAGGTCGGCCTGCACAAGGCTCGCCGCGCCACCCAGTTCTCGAAGCGCTAATAACTTCGTAGACTGGCGCGGTCCCGGAATTGGGGGATCGTCTAATGGTAGGACTGCAGACTCTGACTCTGCCTATCTAGGTTCGAATCCTAGTCCCCCAGCCAAACAGAGACCCCCGCGCAAGCGGGGGTTTTTGTTTGGCTGGGGGGAAGGAAAGTCGAACCTGCGCGTGCCGCACGACGCACCTGACAACTCGATCGATCAACCGGGCACGCGCGGTTCGACACTTCCGGCACGACAGCCGGAAGTGGACGGCGAAGCCGGTCCGGCGCCAGCCGGATGCGGTCCATGGATGGACCGCACAGTCCTAGTCCCCCAGCCAAACAGAGACCCCCGCGCAAGCGGGGGTTTTTGTTTGGC
>CAZXTV010000256.1:0-3233 GCA_964643705.1 uncultured Arenimonas sp.
TGCGGCCCAGCAGGGACAGGAAACGTTCGGTCAGCAGCCGCTCGGGCGCCACGTACAGCAGGTCCAGTTCGCCCGCCACCAGCTGGGCCTCGACCCGCGCGGCCTGGTCGCCCGGCAACGCCGAGTTGAGGCAGGCGGCGCGCACGCCCAGTTGTTCCAGCGCCTCGACCTGGTCCTGCATCAGCGCGATCAGCGGCGAAATGATGATGCCGGTGCCCTCGCGCAGCAGCGCAGGCACCTGGTAGCACAGGGATTTCCCGGCGCCGGTGGGCATCAGCACCAGGCAGTCGCCGCCGGCGACCAGGTGCTCGACCACGGCGGCCTGCTGGCCGCGGAATTGTGCATGTCCGAAGACGCGGCGCAGCAGATCGAGGGCAGGGGGGCTCATCGGGCCATTTTAGCGGGTGCGGGTGGAGTCCGGACCCGCCGCTCCTTCACGTTGGTTAAACTCGGGGCGCAATCACCGCGTTCGACCAATATCAAAACCAGAAAGGAACGACATGAATACCATCCGGATCTCCCTTGTTGCTGCGGCCGTGCTGGCCCTCTCCGCCTGCGGTGGCAAGCAGCCCGGCGACACCATCATCGCCATGCAGGCCGACATCTGCGCCAGTGGCGACCCGTCGGTGATGCAGAAATACGTGTCCAAGAAGTCCCAGCCCATGATGGGCATGGTCACGGCGATGATGGCCGAGCCGAGCAAGGCCGAGCAGATGAAGGCCCAGATCAAGGCCGAGTGCGAGAAGGCCGGCGCGATCGAGATCCTGGAGACCAAGATCGAAGGCGACTCCGCCACCGTGCGCTACCGCAACCCCGAGGGCAAGGAAACCACCGACACCCTGGTGAAGGAAGACGGGGAATGGAAGCTCGACTTCAAGATGGACAAATAAGCCGGTGGGCGTGACCCGCCCGTTGGCCACGGCCCTTTTGGCCGTGGCCCTGGCGGGGCCGGGGGCGGCGCGGCTTTCGGCCGCCCCGGGCAAACCCGCCCTGCTCGACGTGGCCCCCCTGGCCGACTGGCAGGGGGGGCTGCAGCCGGGCGACCTGGTGTTCCGGCGCGGCAACGGGCGCTGGAGTGGCTATTTTGCCGGGGTGTCCGGCGACGAAGGTTTTTTCAGCCATGTCGGGCTGCTGATGCCCGGGACCGACGGCTGGCAGGTCGTGCACACCGAAGCCGACGACCGCACCGGCATCGGCGGCGTGCGCACCGACAGCCTGGCGCACTTCCTGGCCGACGCCTTCGGCGTGGCGGTGGTCCGGCCCCGGCTGGCGCCGGCGCAGTCCGCGCGCGCGCTTGAACTGGCCCGCGACCCGGCCTGGCAGGCCATTCCCTTCGACGCCCGCTTCCGGCTCGACGACGGCGGCGAAGCCATGTATTGCACCGAGTGGATCCAGGCCCTGGTGCTGGCCGCCACCGGCGAGGACATCGCCCGGCCGCGCAGTCGCTTCGGCCACATGCAGGTCATCAGCATCGACGACCTGCGGCTCAGCGCCCGGGTCGAGCCGGTGTTCGACCACCGGCTGGCGCCCCCGGGCCGCTGACGGCGTTCACTCCAGCAGCGAACGCAGCATCCAGGCGTACTTTTCGTGGATCTGCAGGCGCTGGGTGGCCAGGTCGACGGTCGGGTCGTCACCGGCGGCATCGGCCGTCTTGATGACCTTGCGGGCGGTGCGGCATACGGCTTCGTTGCCGCTGACCAGTTGCCGGACCATGCCCTGCCAGTCCAGGCCGCCGGGCGAGTGTTCTTCCTTGATCGAAGAGAGCTTGACGAATTCGGCGTAGGAACCGGGCGCGGTGAAGCCCAGCGCGCGGATGCGCTCGGCGATTTCATCGAGCGCGGTCCATTGCTCGGTGTACTGGGTCTCGAACATGGTGTGCAGGGTGTTGAACATCGGCCCGGTCACGTTCCAGTGGAAGTTGTGGGTCTTGAGGTACAGCGTGTAGCTGTCGGACAGGAAGGCCGAAAGGCCGTCCGCCACTTTCCTGCGGTCCTTCTCGCTGATGCCGATGTCGATCTTTGGCGCGGTCGAGGCAGCGGCGGCGGGCTTCTTGGTTTTCGATGCCATGGCGGGACTCCTTTGGAAACGACCGTTCAATCCTACTCCGGCGCGGGTTGAAGTCGGATGAAGCCCCGGCGCGACGTTAGAATGACGTTATATGCCCGCCAAACCGGCCCCGATCCCGCCCCTCCCGGAAGACGCCATCCCCAGCCGCGAACGCGGCCGGCTGCTGCGCCTGCGCGGCGCCGCGCGCAAGGCGCCGGACGATGCCGGCAAGCGCGAGGCCTACGCCAAGGCCCTGGCCGTGGCACAAGCCACGTTCGCGACGCGGCTGGCGAAGGTGCCGACGCCGTGTTTCGACGACAGCCTGCCGGTATCGCGCGCCGCCGAAACCCTGGTTGAACTGATCCGCAAACATCCCGTGGTGGTGGTGGCCGGCGAAACCGGTTCCGGCAAGACCACCCAGCTTCCCAAGCTCTGCCTGGCCGCCGGCCGCGGTGTCGCGGGAATGATCGGCTGCACCCAGCCGCGCCGCATCGCCGCGCGCGCCGTCGCCCGGCGCGTGGCCGAGGAATTGCAGGTGCCCATGGGTGGCGCCGTCGGTTACCAGGTGCGTTTCACCGAAAACGTCGGCGACGACACCTTCATCAAGTTCATGACCGACGGCATCCTGCTGGCTGAAATCCAGTCCGACCGCTGGCTGTCCAAGTACGACACGCTGATCATCGACGAGGCGCACGAACGCAGCCTCAATATCGATTTCCTGCTGGGTTACCTCAAGCAGCTGGTCGCCAGGCGCCCGGACCTGAAACTGGTGATCACCTCGGCGACCATCGACACCGATCGTTTCGCGAAACATTTCGGCGACGCCCCGGTGGTGAACGTCGAAGGCCGCGGTTACCCCGTCGACGTCCGCTACTTCACCCCGGGCGGGGAAACGGGGTCTGACCCCATTGACCTGCCGATGGCGGAGGCCATCGTCGCCGCCGCGGACGAAATCACCCGGCAAGACCCCCAGGGCGACATCCTGGTCTTCCTGCCGGGCGAGCGCGAGATCCGCGACGCCCATGCCGCGCTGGACCGGCGCAAGTACCGGTCGACCGAAGTCATCCCGCTGTACGCGCGGCTGTCGGTGCGCGACCAGGACAAGGTCTTCGACCCCGGGCCGGGCCGGCGCATCGTGCTGGCGACCAATGTCGCGGAAACCTCGCTGACGGTGCCGCGCATCCGCT
>CAZXTV010000257.1:0-3231 GCA_964643705.1 uncultured Arenimonas sp.
GTAAGCCCGCAGCTGCGGTCCTTGGGCGCGATCACCGCATGCGCCCCGGCCCCGTCGGCCACGCGCAGGCAGGCGCCCAGGTTGTGCGGGTCGGTCACGCCGTCGAGCACCAGCACCAGCGGCGCGCCGCTGACGGCGTCGAGCACCTCGTCCAGCGAGTGCGCCGCCGTCAACGCCGACACCCGCGCCACCACCCCCTGGTGGCGCGTGGTGCCGGCCAGCTGTGCCAGCCGGGTCTCGTCGCTGTCGACCAGCTTGGCGCCTGCCGCACGCGCCCGTTCGACGAACTGGCGCATGCGGGCGTCGCGCCGGGTCTCGTCGACATGGATCTCGGCGACCGACGAAGGCGAGGTCTTCAGTCGCACGGTGACGGCGTGGAAGCCGAACAGGATCTTGGTGCTCATGGCCGCGATGCTAGTCCTGCGCAGCCGCCGCGCCGCGCCGCAATCGGTCATGCTGCGACGCACAATGGCGCTTTCGGCAAGTTCCGGGAGCGGTGTGCTGCGACGCGTGGATAGCCCGATGCCTGCCTCGACCCGCGACACAAGGTGACGCAGGAGTTCGTGGCGCTGTTCGAGACCCTGGGCTGAAACGCTGGTGGGGCCGTCGGGTCGCGTGTCCTGGCGCGCCGCCACCGCCGTTCCACGGGGAAGGCCAGGCGCCGCGACAATGTCGCCATGCAAAGTTTCGACCATCCCACCCGCGACCGCATCGGCGCCGGCCCCCGCTCGACCCACGGCACCCGGATCAGGCGCACGCTGATCATCCTGCTGGCCCTGCTGACGACCGCCGTTTCCGCTGCCGCCCAACAGGCACCCAAGAAGCCCTCGCGCCGCGCGCCGCCACCGGCAGCACCGCCGCCACTGGTGCTCCCGCCGGCCGCCGGCGAACAGCTCGCCGCTGCCGCGCTGACCTACTATGGCAACTACGCCTGCGAGTTCGAGCAGACCCTGCAGGTCAGTCTGAACCCGCGCTTCGACGGTTATGTCGATGTGCGCTTCGGCAAGCAGTTGCACACGATGAAGCCGGTCCTGTCCAGTACCGGCGCGCTGCGCCTGGAAGACGTGCGGGGGCGGGTGCTGCTGGTGCAGATCGCACAGAAATCGATGCTGCTCGACGTCCAGGTCGGTCGCCGCCTGGTCGATGAGTGCGTTCACGAGACGCAGGCCGAGAACCGGAAGGTGATAGCCGCTGCGCCGCCAGTGCCCGGCCTGGGAATCGCACCTGACAGCACCCCCGACCCCGTGCCTGCGGCAGCGTCGGCGGCCGCAGCCTCCGCCCCGATCGCCACGCCGTCGGCTCCGCCACTCGACGCAGCCCCCACCTCGCCACCCGCCCCTGTGCCGTTGGCTGCCAGCGCGGCTGCGTCCGTGCCGGCGGCAGCGCCGAGCGCGTCTGCTCCCGTGTCAACGGCGCCGAGCGCGTCTGCTCCCGCGCCAACGGCGCCGAGCGCGCCTGTGGAACCCGCGAGCGGCGCGACGCGATAGACCGAGCCGCCTTCGCGGTCGCCTCGAGCAGCGCCGCTGTTCAGTCCGGCCGTCCGAACCCGCCTTCGACCCACGCCCTGGCACGGCTCAGGTCGAGTTTGAAGCCGGCGGCCACGCGCACCTGGGCCAGCGTTTCGCCGGCGGCGTCGAGCGCGGCGAGCAGCGCATGGGGGTCGTCGTCGTCGGGCACGATATCCAGCGTGACCTCCACGCGACCTTCGGCGGTGCTCAGCGTCACTTGCCGATGCAGCAGCGCGTGGCGCTGCTGCTCGTGCCGGCGCAGCACTTCGCGCGCGGTCTTCACCAGGGTGTTGAAGGCCGCGCCGTCCAGCGGCTTGGGGTTCTTCTTGTCGCGGCCCATGGTCCACGGACCCACCAGCGCCGGCTCGGGTTCGCCCTGCTTCGTCATCTCGACGGCCCAGCCTTCGTCGTCGTTGTTCTTGATCACGCGCGCGGTCCAGCCCTGATCGCGCCACAGGCGCGGTTCGTGAATGGGGTCCTGCGGGTCGGCGACGTCGGCGGGGGTGGGGGGCATGGCTCAGGGCGGGGCAAAGTCGTCGCTGCGCAACTCGATCGGCTGACCGTGCGGCGTGCGCCCGGCGGCGTGGGCCCAGGCCTGGCGGTGGCTCGCCAGTTCCGCCTGCGTGGCCAGGCCCTTGGCGGTCAGCAGGCGCTCCAGTGCCGCGAGCCAGTGACGGTAGTAGGTGTCACCCAGGTCGGCATCGCCAGCGGCCTGTGCGGCAGCAATCTGGGCGGCCAGCGTCTCGGCCCATTCCGGCCAGGTGAAGACGCCCTGACGGTGAAGGGCCAGCGTCATCGCGAAGGCCTGGGCCTGCCAGGGTTCACTGAAGACCGGCTCGTCGCCGTTGGCACCGGGCCAGGCAGGCCGGGACAGGCTCACGAGGCGCGCTCCAGATAGGGCTCCCAGGCATCGATCGACACCGTGAGGCCTGCCGCGCCGGGTTCGTCGCCCCACAGTTCGCTTCCACCGAAAACCACGGTGTACAGCGGGCAAGGCCGCTCACCCAGGCCCTGGGCGTGGGCGTCGGCGAAGACATGCGGCCCGTGCACGGCGGTGATGGTGCCCAGCTTGCCGCGCGCATAACCGGGAAGCCGGGTGTGGTGCGGCACCGCGCCGCTGCGCAGGCGCACGGCATCACCGAGCGCAAAGCCGGGCGCCGGCCCGGGCCTCGCCGTGGGGGAACCGCGTGCCAGGACGCTGGGCACGTTCGCAGCCTTTAAGGTGCGCGGCAGGGCCAGGGCGGGGCCGGAAGCCGCCACGCCGCTGTCCAGCTCGCCAGGCTGCAGCAGGCCGCGCTCCAGCAGCAATCGCTCCAGCCCGCGGAACCAGATCTCGTAGTAGCTGAGCCGGGCGTAGTCGGGCAACGTCTCGCGCGCGGCGCGGCTCATGTCGATGTTCCAGGCGCCGGTGGCGCCCATTGCCAGCGTCAGCGCCAGTGCGCGCGGCTCCCAGCCGGCGTGGAAGAGTTCGCCTTCGGCTTCGGGCACGACACGACCGTGGCCGAGCTGGCCCCCGATGTCGGCGTGGGTCTCGTAAGTCATGACGCCTGCGGGGGCACACGCGCCAGCCCGGTGCCGATCATCGAATCGCGCGTCACCAGGGCCGCCAGTTGTTCCTCGTCCAGGTGTTCACTGCCCACCGGCCGCTGCGGAATCACCAGGTAGCGCACCTCGGCGGTGGAGTCCCAGACCCGGACTTCGGTATCGGCCGGCAGCACGACAC
>CAZXTV010000258.1:0-3217 GCA_964643705.1 uncultured Arenimonas sp.
GAAGTCGGCGATGATCGCCGCCCGCCCTTCGTCGGTGTCGGGATAGATCTGGTCGGGGCGCGCGGCGAGCTGCTTCACGCGTTCGCCGACGCTGCCTTCGGCCAGTCCCTCGGCCAGCAGGATGGCGTGCATTTCAGCCTCGATGCGCGCCACTTCGTCCAGGCCCAGCTGGTGGATCTGCGCGGGCGTCATGTCGGTGCTGGTGTGCATGCGCACCGTCCAGGCGTAGTACGCCTCGCCGTCCGGCAGCGCCCAGGCGCCGTGGTTGCCCTTGGTGCGCGGAAGCACTTGTTCGTAATAGGCGATGAAGCGGGCGAAGGCGGGATAGACGCTGCCGCGGATGGCCGCGTCGGCCTCGGCCAGCAGTTCGTCCCGGCGGTCGTCGTCCAGCGTTCCGGCCGGCAGCGCGGCCAGCTTGTCGGCGTAGGAGGTGTACAGGATGTTGTCCCGCGCCGGCGTGGCGACGAAGGCGCGCATCTCGGCCAGCACCTTTTCCACGACGAAGGTCGGCGGCACGATGCCCGCCTGTTCGCGCTCTTCCAGGCCCTGCAGCACCTGGTCGGCGACCGTCGGCAGCTTGCCCAGGCGCGCCAGGTAGTCCTCGGCGTTGTCCTGCGAGTCCACCGCGTGCTGGGTGGCCAGGAAGGTCGGCAGCGTGTTCTGCACCCCGAACAGCGGGTTGAGCGGATGCGAGTGCAGGGCGAAACGTTCACCGTCGGCCTGGATGGACAGGAAGTATTCCAGGACGTCGTAGGACAGGCGCTCGCTTTCGTCCAGCTCGTCGCGGTCGTACTCGCGCAGGGTCGCCAGGTCCTGCTTCAGCTTCGCCTGCAGTTCCCGGTTGCCGGCGGGCGAACGATCGGTCAGGTCGTCGTTGTACCAGTCCATCCACGGCGGCAGCATGCGCATTGAGCTAAGCAGTTCCGGGTCGTCCAGGGCGAACTCGATGAACACCCGCTCGTAGAACCAGCCGATCTTCAGCGGCTTGCCGTAGACGGTGTGCAGCCCAAGGGCGGCGGCGGCAACGATCAGGGCGAGCAGGGTCCAGGCAAGGAACTTGAGCAGGGTCTTCATGGGGCCTCCGTGAGTGCCCGAAACCTTAGCAGAGCCACGCCGTGCGGGCCGCCTGGCGCTACACTGGCGGCATGAACTACCGCCACGGATTCCATGCGGGCAACCACGCCGACGTGCTAAAGCACCTGGTGCTGGTGGCCCTGCTCGACGCGTTCAAGCGCAAGGACGCACCCTTTTTCGTGCTCGACACCCACGCCGGCCGGGGCCAGTACGACCTGGCCGCCAGCCAGGCCCAGCGCACGGGCGAAGCCGAAGCCGGCATCCGGCGGCTCTGGGCCACGCGGCCGTCCGAGCCGCCGGCCCTGGCGGCCTACCTGGCCGCCGTGGCGGCCTGCTGGACCCCCGGCGCCGACACCTACCCCGGCTCGCCGCTGCTGGTGGCGCGCGCCCTGCGCGAACAGGACCGCCTGGCTGCCTGCGAACTGCAGCCCGAGGAAGCCGCGGCGCTGAAGGCGCTGCTCGCGGACAATCCGCGCTGCCACGTGCACCAGCGCGATGGCTACGCCGCCATCAAGGCCCTGCTGCCCCCGCGCGAAGGCAGCACGCGTTTCGCCCGGGCGCTGGTCCTGGTGGACCCGCCCTACGAGTCGCAGGCCGACGAATTCCCGCTGATCACCGCCGCCCTGCGCGACGGCCTGGAACGTTTCCCGCAGGGCGTCTTCGCGCTCTGGTACCCAATCAAGCAGCGCGCCACCCTGCAGCCGCTGATGCGCAAGATCGCCAACCTGCCCCTGAAGTCGGCGCTGGCGATCGAACTGCTGGTGCGCCCCGACGACTCGCCGCTGCGCCTGAACGGCAGCGGCATGCTGCTGGTCAACCCGCCCTGGCAGTTCGAACGCGCGGTCGAACCAGCCCTGCGCCCCCTCGCCCAGGCCATGGGCGAAACCGGCGCCTCCTGGCGCCTCACCTGGCTCAAGCAGGAAAAAACCTGACCATGTCCACGCCCAAGCATGCCCGCTACGAGTCCCGCGGCCCGGTAGCGCACGAGGTCATCCGCGCAGTCGAATTCGAACTGCCGCCTCTGGCCGACGGCGAATGCCGGGTAGCGGTGCTGGCTGCGCCGGTGAACCCCTCCGACGTGCTCACGCTGACCGGCGAGTACGGCATGCTGCCGCCTCTGCCCGCCATTGGCGGCAACGAAGGCGTGGGCCGCGTCGAGTCGATCCAGGGCGAAGCCCACGGCCTGGTGGAGGGCGACATCGTGCTCCTGCCCGTGGGCTGCGGCAGCTGGACCACCCACATGAACCTGGCCTGCAAGGCGCTGGTGAAATTGCCGCACGACGTCGACCCGGTGCAGCTGTCCATGCTTACCGTCAACCCGCCCACCGCCGCATTGATGCTCTCGGACATCATCGAACTGCAGCCGGGCGACTGGGTGGTTCAGAACGCCGCCAATTCCGCCGTCGGCGGCTACCTGCTGCAGCTGGCACGCCGGCGCGGCATCAACGTCATCAACGTGGTGCGTCGCAGCTCGGCGATACAGGCGGTGCAGGATCTAGGCGGCGAACACGTGCTGGTGGACGCCGAAGACCTGCCCAAGCGCGTGCGCGACGCCGTCGGCGACGTGCACGTGCGGCTGGGCATCGACTGCGTCGGCGGCGTGCACACCGAACACCTGGCGCGCTGCCTGGTGCCCGGCGGCACGGTGGTGAACTACGGCGCCATGGGCGGCGACCGCTGCATGATCTCGCCGCGTTACCTGGTCTTCAACGACATCCACCTGCGTGGCTTCTGGCTGGCCCAGTGGTTCCGAAAGGCCCGGCCGGAGCGCCGCCAGGCGCTGTTCGCCGAACTCGCCGGCCTGGTGGCCGACGGCACCCTGCACGCCCGCATCCAGGCCAGCTACGGCATCGACCACGTGCGCGAGGCCGTGCAGGCGGCGGCGTCGGGCGCGCGCGACGGCAAGATCGTGATCGAGCCCAACGGGCCCTCGCGCGCTGCGATCTGAAGCGGCTTACGCGCTGCGCTACTCGTAGCGCAGCGCCTCGATCGGGTCCAGGCCGGCGGCTTTCGATGCCGGCATGATGCCGAACACCACGCCCACCAGCGCCGAGAAACCGGCGGCCGCCAACACCACCCAGACCGGCACGCTGGCCGGTGGGAAGTTCGGGATCAGGGAAGCGATGCCCATGCCGGCACCGTA
>CAZXTV010000259.1:0-3211 GCA_964643705.1 uncultured Arenimonas sp.
AAGCCACCTCGGCCGTCAACCGCTTCATCCGCACCTACCCGACACACCGGCATATCGATTACGCCTATTACCTCAGGGCGCTGATCAACTTCGACCAGGGCCGCGCCACCCTGCTGCGCTTCGCCAACCAGGACATGGCCAAGCGCGACCTGGGCGCGCCGACCCAGTCGCTCAACGACTTCGCCGAAGTCCTGCGCCGCTACCCGAACAGCCGCTACGCGCCCGATTCGCGCCAGCGAATGATCTACCTGCGCAACCTGATGGCGCGGCACGAGATCCAGGTCGGCCTGTACTACCTGCAGCGCGACGCCTACGTCGCCGCCGCCAACCGCGGCAAGTACATCCTGCAGACCTACCCGCAAAGCGAACACGATGGCGACGCCCTGGCGCTGATGGCCTCGGCCTACGCCAAACTGGGCCAGGACGAACTGGCCGCCAACAGCCGCAAGGTGCTGGAAACCAACTACCCGGAGCACCCCTACCTGACGGGCGACTGGCCCGAAGGCCAGGGCATCCTGAGCAAGCTCAACCCCTTCTCGGGTGAATGATCAGTCGCGCCAGCCCGAGCTGATCGGGTAACGGCGTTCGCGCCCGAAGGCGCGATGCGAGAGTTTTGGACCCGGCGCCGATTGGCGCCGTTTCCATTCATTGACCCGCAAAAGGCGCAGCACCCGCTCGACCGTGGGGGCATCGAATCCTTCTGCGACGATCTCTTCCGGCGACCGGTCCTGGTCGACGTAGCGCAGCAGGATGCCGTCGAGCACCTCGTAGGGCGGCAGCGAGTCCTGGTCGGTCTGGTTCTCGCGCAGCTCGGCCGACGGCGGGCGCGTGATCACTTCTTCCGGGATCACCCGCGACCGGGCGTTGCGCCAGTGGCTCAGCGCGGTCACCTCGGTCTTGTACAGGTCCTTGATGGGCGCGAAACCGCCGCACATGTCGCCGTAGATGGTGGCGTAGCCGACGGCGTATTCGCTCTTGTTGCCGGTGGTCAGCAGCAGGCCGCCGAACTTGTTCGACAGCGCCATCATCAGCGCACCGCGGCAGCGCGACTGCAGGTTTTCTTCGGCGACGCCGGGCTCCTGGCCTTCGAACAGCGGCCCCAGGGCCTGCAGGAAGCCTTCGAACGGGGCTTCGATGGCCACGGTTTCCAGGCGGATGCCCAGCAGGCGGGCCTGTTCATCGGCCAGGTCGTTGCTGAGGTCGGACGTGAAGCGCGAGGGCAGGCGCACGGCGGTCACGTTGCCGGCACCCAGGGCGTCGACGGCCAGCGCCGCGACCAGCCCCGAATCGATGCCGCCCGACAGCCCCAGCCAGACTTTTTCAAAGCCGTTCTTGCCGCAGTAGTCACGGATGCTGCGCACGATGGCGCGCCAGGCCTGGGACTGCCAGGACTCGTCGTCTTCGGTGGCCCAGTGCACGCGGGTGAACCGCCCGTCGTCGGCATCGAAGTCGGCCACCAGCCAGTGGTCCACGAAGGCCTCGGCGGCATCGTGCAGGGTGCCGTCGGCATCGACCAGCACCGAAGCGCCGTCGAACACCAGTTCGTCCTGGCCGCCCACGACGTTCAGGTAGGCCAGGCCGACGCCGGCTTCCTGCACGCGCATTTCGAGCAGGCTGTCGCGCCGGGCGGTCTTGCCCCGTTCGAAGGGCGAGGCGTTGGGCACCAGCACCAGCTTGGCGCCCAGGGCCACGGTGTCGGCCAGGGGCTCGGGGAACCACAGGTCTTCGCAGATCACCAGGCCGACCGTCACGCCTTTGACCTTGAAGACGCAGGCGCCGCCGTCCGGGTCGACGTCGAAATAGCGGCGTTCGTCGAACACCGCGTAGTTGGGCAGCTCGCGCTTGCGATAGGTAAGGGCCACCTTGCCGTCGCGCAGCACGCTGGCGGCGTTGTAGACGATCGAACCCGCCGCCTGCGGCCAGCCGACCACGGCCACGATGCCGGTGCAGGCCCTGGCCAGCCCCGCCAGCGCCTCTTCGCAGGCCTGCAGGAAAGCCGGCCGGTGCACCAGGTCCTCGGGCGGGTAGCCGCTGAGCGCCAGTTCGGGGAACAGCACCAGGTCGGCCTTGTACGTATCCCGCGCCTGCGCCACCCACGCCGCCATGCGCGCAGCGTTGCCGACGACGTCACCAACGGGGAAGTCGAACTGGGCCAGGGCGATGCGCAATGTCTGGGTCATGCAGGTGTCCCCAAGCTCGGGAGGTTTCCGTGTCAGGCATCTTAATGACTTGTGGGAGGGACTTTAGTCCCGATCGGCTCTCCGGGACTGAAGTCCCTCCCACAGGGCCAGGAAGCAAAAGGCCCCTTCCCGCCAAGGAAGGGGCCCATCATGGGCTTGGGAAGCCGTGGCTTATTTCTTCAAGCGCGCCGCGATCGCCGCGCCCAGGTCGCCGGGCGACTTGACGGTGGTGACGCCGGCCTTTTCCAGGGCCTCGAACTTGCCGGCCGCGGTGCCCTTGCCACCGGAGGCGATGGCGCCGGCGTGGCCCATGCGCTTGCCGGCCGGGGCCGAGGCGCCGGCGATGAAGCCGACCACGGGCTTGGTGACGTATTCGGCGATGAACTCGGCCGCTTCTTCTTCGGCGCTGCCGCCGATCTCGCCGACCAGGATGATGCCTTCGGTCTGCGGGTCGTCCTGGAACAGCTTCAGGGCGTCGATGAAGTTGGTGCCGTTGATCGGGTCGCCGCCGATGCCGATGCAGGTGGACTGGCCCAGGCCGGCGTCGGTGGTCTGCTTCACGGCTTCATAGGTAAGCGTGCCCGAGCGCGAGACGATGCCGATCTTGCCGGGCATGTGGATGTGGCCCGGCATGATGCCGATCTTGCACTCGCCCGGGGTGATGACGCCCGGGCAGTTCGGGCCGACCAGCACGACGTCGTCGTAGCCGAGCAGGGTGTTCTTGACCCGCAGCATGTCCAGCACCGGGATGCCTTCGGTGATGCAGACGATGACCCGGATGCCGGCATCGGCCGCTTCCAGGATGGCGTCGGCCGCGAACGGCGGCGGCACGTAGATGACCGAGGCGTCGGCGCCGGTTTCTGCAACGGCTTCGGACACGGTGTTGAAGACCGGCAGGCCGATGTGGGTGCTGCCGCCCTTGCCCGGCGTGACGCCGCCGACGACCTTGGTGCCGTACTCGAGCATCTGCTCGGCGTGGAAGGTGCCCTGCTGGCCGGTGAAGCCCTGGACGATGACCTTGGTGTTCTTGT
>CAZXTV010000260.1:0-3211 GCA_964643705.1 uncultured Arenimonas sp.
CTCGCGGTTGCGGGCGTTGATGCCCCAGACCTGGTGCTGCGGCGCGCGGAAGTCGTCGACGATCTGCAGCACCGCGCGCTCGTCGTCGAGCCGCGCGACCTTCATCTCCACTTCCTCGGCGCCCGGCATGTACAGGAACTGGTTCGGGTACCAGCCGTCGTCGTCGCGGCGGCGCACCTCGTAGAAGGTGCGGCCCTTTTCAGTCCAGCTGCGCAGGCTGCCCTCGTGCTGGTCCCAGAAGTCGGCGCCCAGCTCGGTGGCGCCGGTGTAGAGCAGGCTGAAGTCGTCGAGCGCGCGATCGTTCTCGTAGTCCTCGGCCGGCACGTGGCAGATCGAGGCCTTGATCCGCAGGTTGATGTCCTTGGACACCAGCACGACGTGCTCGCCCGGGCGCGATTCGCGCAGGGCGAGGATCGCGCCGAGGATCTGGTTGTCGGGCAGCACCGTGCCGAAACGCTGGCCGGGCTGCACCGGCTGGGTCTGGAACAGCAGGCGCCCGGCGGCAGGCCCGCTGCGCAGCTTGAGCTCCTTGGGCCGCAGCAGCGTGAGGCCATCCTCGATCGGCCCGCCGTTGCCGGCCTCGATCAGTTCGTTGATCAGGCGGCTGACCTGCCGCGCGTTGCGGCTGGCCTCGGAGTGCCCTTTCTTGGCGGCGTCTAGCTCCTCCAGCACCATCATCGGCAGGAATACGTCGTGTTCCTCGAACTTGAACAGCGCGGTCGGGTCGTGCATCAGCACGTTGGTGTCCAGAACGTAGATGCGCTTGCTCCGGGTCATCATGGGCTGCAGGTTTCCTCGCGGCGCAGGGGAGGGCGCCGGCCGCGCGCGGAGCGTGGCCGGGACGGTGGATCGGGCAGGCTGGTCACTGGCGGGCGGATTCGAGCGCCGCCAATACCGCGGCGGCGTGTTCCTTGACCTTGACCGGGCTCCATGCGGAGCGGATCACCTGGTCGGGGTCGATCAGGAAGGTGCTGCGGACGACGCCGAGCACCTTGCGGCCGTACATCGACTTCTCCTGGATCACGCCGAAAGCGCGGCAGACCGACTCGTCGGTGTCGGCCAGCAGGTCGAAGCGGAAGCCGTACTTGGCGCAGAAGTTCTGGTGCGACTTGAGCGAGTCGCGCGACACGCCCAGGATCTCGCAGTCGAGCGCGCGAAAGCGCGGCAGGAGCGCATTGAAATCGATGCCCTCGGTGGTGCAGCCCGGGGTGTTGTCCTTCGGATAGAAGTACAGCACCAGCCAGCGGCCGCGGTACTCGGAGAGGCGGCCGTCGCCCGCGTGGACGCGGCTGATCGGCAGGTCGGGAACGGCGTCGCCGGGTTTCAGCAGCATGTCCGCCTCAGTACTTCATCGGGTCCATGATGGCATCGAGGTTGAGGTGGTCGCAGAACTCGAGGAAATCGTCGCGCAGCGCGGCGATGTGCATGTTCGATGGGATGCCGACGGTGATGTGGGCCGAGAACATGTCGGCGCCGGTCTGCATCGCGCGGTAGCGCGAGGACTGCAGGTTCTCGATGGTGATGCCCTGGCGGTCGAAGAAGTCGGCCAGCTGGAACAGGATGCCGGGCTTGTCGGCCGCCACCACCTCGACGATGTAGGGCAGCAGGTTCGACTGCGGGGCCTTGGGGCCGGTGCGGTACCAGACCAGCTTGTAGCCGTCCTCGCGCTCGAGCCGCCCCAGCATCGCCTCGAGCTTGGCCACGGCGTCCCAGGAGCCCACGGCCAGCGCGGTGACCGAAACATCCCGCCCGACGGTGGTGAGGCGGGCATCGACCAGGTTGCAGCCGCTGTCGGAAATGCGGCGGCTGACCGACAGCAGGGGCGACTGCGGATGCGTGGTGTAGGCGCTGATCAGCAGGTGGTTCTCGTTGGCGGTCGGGCGTGCGGCGGGGTCGGTCAAAGCGAAGGTCCAAGGGGGCGCGGCAGGGGGCGCGCCTGGAGGTCATGGCCAGCATACTTGCCGCCGCTTTCCGCCCGCAAGTAAGATCGCAGGCAGTCCCCGCAAGGCATTCATTTTGCAACTTTCCGGCAGCATCACCGCGCTGGCGACGCCGTTCACGGCCGCTGGCGAACCCGACTTCGACGCCTGGTCGCGCCTGATCGACCGCCAGCTGGAAGCCGGCACCGCGGGCATCGTCGTCGCCGGCTCCACCGGCGAGGCCGCCGCGCTTACCGACGCCGAATACATGGCGCTGCTTCGCGCCGCGGTCGGGCAGGTGGCCGGGCGTATCCCGGTACTGGCCGGCACCGGCCAATCCAACACCGCCAAGACCATCATCCAGACCCGCCTGGCCCGCGAAGGCGGCGCCGACGTCGCGCTGGTGGTCACGCCCCCTTACGTGCGGCCCACGCCCGAGGGCCTGGTCGCCCATTACCGCGCCGTCGCCGAAGACGGCGGCCTGCCGGTGGTGCTGTACAACGTGCCCGGCCGCACCGGCTGCGACATGTCGCCGGACGTGGTCGCGCAGCTGCGCGGCCACCCGGGCATCGTCGGCCTGAAGGAAGCACGCGGTGACCAGGAGCGCTGGCAGGCCCTGTATCCGCTGGGCGGCGAGGGATTCGCCCTGCTCAGCGGCGACGACCCGACCTTCGTGCGGGCCATGCTGGGCGGTGCCGCCGGCGTGATCTCCGTGGCGTCTAACGTGGTGCCGCGCACGTTCGCCCGGCTGTGCCGCCTGGCCCGGGCCGGGGAGGCGGCGCAGGCCACGGCGCTGGACGCCAGGCTGGCCGGCCTCAACGAGTTCCTGGGCGTCGAACCCAACCCGATCCCGGTC
The DNA here is from genome assembly GCA_964643705.1 of uncultured Arenimonas sp. GTDB lineage: Bacteria > Pseudomonadota > Gammaproteobacteria > Xanthomonadales > Xanthomonadaceae > Arenimonas. Next base: position 2,776 of record CAZXTV010000260.1, read on the forward strand.
AAGGCCATCCTTGTCCGCCAGGGCATTGGCCACGGGCTTCGCCTGCCCTTGCTGCCGCTTTCCCAGGGTCACGCCGCCGCCGCCGACGCCATGTCGGCGCTTTGCGAGCAGATCGAATCCGAACTGAAGTAACCTAGCCGACTTGAATCCCCGCGTGCGCGGACCACCGCGCCGCTCCCCAGGAGAACCCCATGACCGCCGCCACCCTTTCCTTCCGCCCGCTGATGGTCGCCACCCTGGCCGTGGCCGTGCTCGCCTCCAGCGGTTGCAGCTGGGTCCGCAGTAAGTGGGGCAATGAAGCCGAATACCAGGCCAGCCGCCAGAACCAGCCTCTGGAAGTGCCGCCGGGCCTGGACGTGCCGTCCACCGCCGGGGCCATCAGCATTCCGGCCGCCAATCCGCTCGCCCCCCGCGCGGCCGTGGGCGAGGGCGTGCC
>CAZXTV010000261.1:0-3204 GCA_964643705.1 uncultured Arenimonas sp.
GTGCGGATGCACGCGCGCCTGTTCGGCGGTGATGGCGCCCTGGTCGATCAGTTCCTGCACGTAGCTGTGGTCGGCCGACAGCTGGCGCAGTTCGCCGTTCCACAGGTAGGCGCGGCTGTCGCCAACCCAGGCGACTTCGAAGCGGTTCTCGGCGATACGCAGCGCCACCATGGTCGTGCCCATCGGCAGGCTTTCCGCACGCAGCTTGCTGTGCCGGATGATGTCTTCGTCGGCGCGGCGGATCGCGTCCACCAGGGACCGCCCGGCGCGCACCTCGCGCACCACGGCGTCGCGGGCGAGGGCGCTGGCGACTTCGCCGAACTCGTGCCCGCCCATGCCGTCGGCCACCAGCCAAAGGCCCAGCTCGGCGTCGCCGTAGTAGGTGTCCTCGTTCAGCTCGCGGCGCAGGCCGACGTGGCTCAGGTGGCCGAATTCGATCATGCGCGCTGCCCGTGTCTGGCCGGCGTGGCGGTTGTTTCCATCCGCGACATCATGCGTTTCCCCCGCGCCGGGCTGCAAGCGCCCACTCAGAATTCCATCCGGAAGCCAAGCGCCAGGTTGTACTGGGAACTGCGGTCCTTGCCCATCAGCCGTTCGTAGTAGAAGAAGCCAGAACGACCCTTGGTCAGCACCATCGACAGGCCCAGGCCGATGCGGAAGTAGTCGGTGTCCAGCTCGTCGCCCCGCAGCAGGATCGCCGTGCCCGTGGGGTCGTTGAGGAACCGGGCTTCAAGCGCCTGCGGGTCGTCGCGGAACTCGTGTTCCCATTCGAGCTGCAGGTGCGGCATCAGCACGCCCCAGTCGGTGCTGTGGGTGTAGGTGAGCTTGCCTCCCAGCACGCTGGCCAGTGATTCGAGCTCGCGCTGCTCGATGCGCAGCCCCAGGCCGGAGCCTGGCCCCGGTTGCAGGCTTTCTTCGATGACCTCGAAATCCAGGCGCGTGAACAGCAGCCGGCCGTAGGGCCCCAGGCCCCAGGCGCCATGGTTGAAGTCACGGCCGAAGGTGACGGCCATCGACAGCAGGTCGCCCTCGGACGAGGACACGGCGCGCTGGTCGATGACCTGCGTGCCGCCCCCGGCCACGGGCAGGGTGTAGCGGATGGTGCGCAGCAGGTCGTAATCGTTCCGGCCCCAGGTCAGCACGCCGTCCACGTACCAGCTGTCGGGCTGGTAGAAGGTGGTGTAGCCCGACACGCTCCAGCCCGAGGTTTCCACCTCGCCCCGGCCGCCGGGCAGGGTGGTGTCCTGCCGGGTCATGCCCAGCGCGCCGCCCAGGATGAGGCGGTCGCTGAGGCGGTAGTCGACGCCGGCGCTGACGCCCTCGATGTCGGTGTCGTAGGCGGGATCCACCTGGCCGGGCTCCACTTCGCCCCGGCCCAGCGTGCCCGAGGCGAAGAAACCCCAGCGGCTGAAGTCGGCACCCACTTCCATCGGCGCCGGATCTTCGTCGCCCAGGGCCTGGGCCAGCAGGCCCATCGAGAACAGGCCCTGCGGCGTGGTCAGCGCCAGGCCACCGAAGTCGGTGCCCTGCGTGCCGCTGCGCAGCGCCGCGATGCGGGCACGCAGGTTCTGGAATTGCGACTGCGCCGCCGCGAAGGCGGCATTGGCCTGCGCCAGGGCCACGTCGGCCATCATCTGGTCGAGGGCCAGCACGGTGGCCGCCGGGTCCAGGGCGGCCGCACGCGAGAGTTCCTGGCAGCGCTGGTAGAGGTCTTCCTGGCCTGGCGTGCGCGACGGCAGGCCGGCCAGCGCCGGGCAGAAGTTGTCCACCGCCTCGGCGACCTGGGCCTGGGTGTCATTCAGGCCCGACAGTCCTGCCAGCGCGCCGCGCAAGCGGAACACGGCCGGGCTGGTGGCCAGGGGGGACGTGGCGGTGACCTCGGCTTCGCCGGGCGTGTCCAGGGTCAGGCGCGTGCTGGTTTCGCCGCTGGCATTGGTGGTGGTGCTGGTGTCCGCCAGCGAGCCCTGGCTGGTCACCCAGTTCACCGTGGCACCGGCCACCGGGTTGCCGCCGTTGTCGAGCAGGCGCACGACCATCGGCTCGGAAGGCTGGCCGGCCTGCAGGGTCTGGCCGTCGCCGGACACCGGCTGCAGCGTGCCGGGTGCATTCACGACCAGGCTGAAGCTGACGCTGGCGGCGGGTGCGTCCTGGCGGGTGGCCGTGATCGTGACCGGGCCCGGGGTCGTTCCTGCGGTGACCGTGGCGCTGGCCTGCCCGCTGGCATCGGTGGGTCCGCCGGCGACCAGTACGGCATCGCCGGCAACCGTCCAGGCGATGCCCACGCCGGGCGCCGGGCTGCCGCTGTTGTCGGCCAATACCACCAGGGGCTGGCCGAAGGCATTGCCGGCCACGGCCTGCTGGCCGTTGCCGCTGGCGATGGCCAGGCCGGGCGTGGTGGCGATCACCGCATCAAAGGTGACGACGAGTTCGTCGCCGCTGGCCGGCACCCCGTCGGGGTCGAAGGTGGCGGTGATGGCGCCCGGGTAGGTACCTGGGGCCGAGGGCGTGAAGCCCGCCGTCGCGACGCCGCTGCCATTGGTTAGCGACGTGGCCGAGGCGGGGCTGAAGGGCGCCGTGGCGGTCCACTGGATGCTTTCTCCTGCGACGGGTGTGCCGGCCACGTCCAGCTGCACGCTGAAGGACTGGGGAAGGCCGTCGGTTCCCGGCGCCGGGTTGGGGCTGGCGGTGGCCAGGTTGAAGGGCGGCGGGGCGACGGTGATGGTGAAGGTGCGCGTGTTCACCGCGCACACCGCGCAGGCGACGCTGGCCTGCACCGTGTAGACGCCAGGCACCGTGGCGCTGAAGCTGGCGTCGCTTTGGCCGCCCGCGAGGTTGGCACCGGTAACGGCGCCGTCACCACCGGCGGGCTGGCTGGCCAGGACCCAGTTGATGGGCGTGCCGGCCGGACCCGGGAAACTGGCGCTGCCGTAGGAGACCGTCAGTGTCTGCGGCACCCCGGCCACGGCGGCCACGGCCAGCGGCGTGACCGGGTCCAGGGACACCGCTTCGACCAGTACGTTGAAGTCCACCGGCGGCACCGCGGCGCAACCTTCCAGGACGAAGGCCACCGGGCAGACGATGGTCGCGCGCACCAGGTAGTTGCCGGCGGCGGTGATGGATTCGGTCAGCGTCGACACGCCGGAGGGGTCGGTGGGCCGCTGGCCGTAGTTCGTGGCCGCGGTGATGTTGTTGAAGTTGCTCGGC
>CAZXTV010000262.1:0-3201 GCA_964643705.1 uncultured Arenimonas sp.
CGGGCCCCAGGGTTTCGTAGCCGAGCATGCCCTCGTGGTGGCCTTCGGCGATGCGTTCGGCGATGTCCTCGTCGAAACGCTGGGCCCAATCCAGCGGTTCGGCCTGTCCCTGCCGCCAGTAGCGCAGGTTGTGCACGATGTTGCCGGTTCCCACCACCAGCACGCCCTCGTCGCGCAAGGGGGTCAGCTGCTGCGCGAGGTCGTAGTGCCAGGCCCCGGGCTGCAGCGTGGAAAGACTCAGCGGAACCACCGGGATGTCGGCCTCGGGGAACATGGGCTGCAACACGCTCCAGACGCCGTGGTCCAGGCCGCGGTGGGAGTCGAAGTGCACCCGGGGCTCTGCCACCAGTTCGGCGACGCGGTGGGCCAGGTCGGGGCTGCCCGGCGCCGGGTAGCGCACGTCGAACAAGGCCTTCGGGAAGCCGCGGAAGTCGTGGATGGTGTCGGGTTTTGCGGCGCTGCCGACGTAGACACCCTCGGTTTCCCAATGCGCCGAGATGCACAGGATCGCCCGGGGCCGCGGCAGGCGCTGGCCCAGCGCCTGCCAGCTGCGCCGCCAGGCGTTGTCCTCGATGGCGTTCATGGGTGATCCGTGCCCGACGAACAGGGCGGGCATCGGGCCAGGCATGGACGGGCTCATCGAGTCACTCTCCGACAGGGTGGGTGGCCCCCACATTAACCAAGGCCGCGAGGGAATCAAGACGGGGCGGGCCGCCGCCGGCCCGGGACCATGACTTGCGGCACTGCCGCCGGCGCTGGCGGCCACTATTATTGACTCAACACTATCAACAAGACGCCTGTATTACTCAGGCCGGGGCAGGACCATGCAGGACACCGAGCCGCACCTGAAGAAATTCCAGAAGGAGCTCAGCGCCGGGACCGTGTCCCTGGTCCTGCTGGCCGTGCTGGCGCGATCCGACGAGCCCCTCTATGGCTACCAGATCGCCAAGCGGCTCGAGCTGACCGGCGATCCCCTGCTGGGCGGCAAACAAAGCGCCCTGTACCCGGTGCTGCGCAACCTCAGCGCCGCGGGCCTGGCCGAGAGCCACGTCGTGCCCTCGGTCAGCGGGCCGCCGCGGCGCTATTACCGCATCACCACGCTGGGCCGCCAGGCGCTGTCGGAATGGACCGGCAGCTGGCGCACCACCCGCGACTCCGTCGATTCCGTGCTGGAAGGAAACCTGTGATGACCGCCACCCCGAAAACCATCCCCGACTACCTCGACCAGCTGAGCGCGGCCCTTCGCGGCGCCGACCCGGCCCTGGTGCAGGACGCCCTGTACGACGCCGAGGAATACCTGCGCTCGGAAATGGCGGCCAACCCCGGCATGGCCGAGGCCGACCTGATCGCCAGCGTCGCTGGCAGCTATGGCGCGCCGGAGGAAGTGGCCGACATCTACCGCGACACCGAGGTGCAGGTGTCGCGGGCACTGCGCACACCGCCGGCGCCGCCGCGCGAAAGCCTGGCGGGTCGTTTCTTCGGCGTCGCCACCGACACACGGGCCTGGACGGCGCTTTTCTACATGCTGCTTTCGCTGGCCACCGGCATCATCTACTTCACCGCCGTGGTCACCGGCTTCAGCCTCTCGGCCAGCCTGGCGCTGATGATCATCGGCGTGCCGGTGGTGATCCTGTTCATCGGCCTGGTGCGCGTGCTGTCGCTGGTGGAAGGCCGCATCGTCGAGGTCCTGCTGGGTGAACGCATGCCGCGCCGGCCGCTGTACCAGGGTCGCGGCCAGCCCTGGCTCGAGCGCATCGCCGCGATGTTCACCGACCCGCGCACCTGGAGCACCATGCTTTACCAGTTGCTGATGCTGCCGCTGGGCGTCATCTATTTCGCCGTCACCGTCAGCGGCATGGTGCTGTCGGTGGGGCTGGTGGTGGGCGGTGTCGCGGGCCTGCTAGGCAGCTTCGGCGTACCGGTGGGCACCGACTGGGACGGCGTCTTCATCGGTGCTCCCTGGCAAGCGGTGCTGGTGATGACATTGGGCGCCCTGCTGTTTTTCGCGACGCTGCACCTGGCGCGGCTGGTGGGCCGGAGCCACGGCGCGCTGGCCAAGAACCTGCTGGTGAAAACCGCCCAGCACTGACCGGCGGCGGCATCGGTCAGCGAAGGACCAGCGTCCAGGTCACGCCCCACAGGCCCTGCACGACCAGTGCGAGCAGGGCCACGGTCGCCACCACGAAGGGCACGGCGCGGCTCCGGGCCGGATCCAGGTAGGCCACGGCGTACCAGACCCGCGCCAGCAGCCAGACCGCGCCGAACACGGCGGCCAGCCAGGGCAGGCTGAAAGCGGCGGCCGTCCACAGGGCCGGCAGGAACATCAGCGCCGATTCCTGCGTATTCATCTGGACCCGGAACGCGCGCTCGAACCCGTCCGGTCCCGTGGTCGCCGGTGCCTTCACCCCATGCCGGCCGCGGGCACGACCCACCAGGCCCATCATGACCATCAGCAGCAAAACGGTGAGAAGGGTGACCAGGCCGATCAGTGGGTGCATGTCAGGCTCCTTTGGATTTGCCCCAGCGTAGCGGGTCCGGCCGGGGCCGTGTTTTAACGGCCCGGCACCGGTTCCTTGAAGTATGGTGGGCGACCGGATCCCCCGCTGGAGTCGCCGATGTCCGATCCCCTGGCCCAGCCACTGCGCCTGCCCTGTGGCGCGACGCTCGGCAACCGCCTGTGCAAGGCGGCGATGACCGAAGGCCTGGGCGATTCCCGGCTGCGGGCGACGCCCCGGCTCGACCGGCTCTACGGCGCCTGGAGCGACGGCGGCGCCGGCCTGCTGATCACCGGCAACGTGATGATCGACCACCGGGTGCTTGAGCGGCCCGGCAACGTGGCCATCGACCCGGGCTTTGCGCCGAGCGTGGACGCCAGCGCGCTGGCAAGCCTGCGCGCCTGGGCGGCCGCGGGCACGCGCGCCGGGAACGGCCTGTGGATGCAGATTTCCCACGCCGGCCGGCAGTCGCCGCGTTATGTCACCCGCGAACCGGTGGGTCCCTCGGACGTGCAGCTGGACCTGATGGGCAACTACGCCCGGCCCCGCGCGCTGCGCGAAGACGAGATCCTGGCCCTTGTGCGGCGCTTCGCCGACGTCGCGGTGATCGCGCGCGACTGCGGCTTCACCGGCGTGCAGGTGCATGGCGCGCACGGCTACCTGCTCAGCAGCTTCCTGTCGCCGGTCACCAACCGGCGCACCGACG
>CAZXTV010000263.1:0-3157 GCA_964643705.1 uncultured Arenimonas sp.
AGTCCATCAGCACCACGTCGATGTTGCCGGACATCAGGCGCTCGATGGCTTTCTCGCCGTTGTCGGCGGTTTCGCAGGTCAGGCCCAGCAGGCCCACCAGGCGCTGCGCCACCATCAGGTTCACGGGGTTGTCCTCGACCAGCAGCACGCGGCCACGCAGGCGGCCGGGGCGCAGTCCGGCGTCGGCGTCCTCGCTCGCGGGCACGCGTTCGGGCAAGGGCATCTCGGGCTCCTCGGGTAGGCGCGCGGCCGGGGTGGAAAGGAAGCTGCTCAGCGCGCTGCGCAGTTCGGTGTTGCCGATCATGCGCGAAAGCAGCAGTGCGTTCGGCCCCTGCACCAGTTCGTTGGCGATGGCTTCCTCGCCCTGCAGGTAGGCGATGCGAAGGTCTTCGAACTCGGGGGTGCGGCGCAGGTTGCGGTGCAGGGCGATGGCGGTGCTGCGCACGCTGTTGAGGTCCACCACCAGCAGGTCGAAACTCCAGCCGGCGCCGCGGCTAAGCGCCGAGCGCAGCTTGGTGATGGCGTCCTGGGTGGTCTCGGCCTGGGTCAGGGTGGCGCCCCAGCCGGGCGCGGACTGGCCGATGCGCTGGCGCAGGCCGGCGTCGGTGCTCAGCAGCAGCACGCGGGCGCCGTTGAGGTCGCTGCGCTGGCCCTGGATGTCGCCGGCGGCCTTGAGCAGCGGCACTTCGAACCAGAAGGTGCTGCCGCGGCTGGGCTCGGATTCCACGCCGATGGTGCCGCCCATCAGGTCGACGATGCGCTTGCAGATCACCAGGCCCAGGCCGGTGCCGCCGTAGATCCGCGTCGTGCTGGCGTCGGCCTGGCTGAAGGCGCGGAACAGCCGCGCGTCCTTGGCGATGCCGATGCCGGTGTCGACGACTTCAAAGCGCAGCTCGTGCTGGCTGCGGGACTCGCCGCGCCGGCTCACCGACAGGCTGACCGAACCGCGTTCGGTGAACTTCACCGCGTTCGAAAGCAGGTTCGTCAGCACCTGGCGAAGGCGCACGGGGTCGCCGCGCACGGCCAGGCGAACCGAGGGTTCGATCTGCAGGTTCAGGCGCAGGCCCTTGGATTCGGCGGGCTTTTCCATCAGCCGGATCACCGAATCCAGAAGCTCGCGCAGGTTGAAGCTGGTGGTCTCCAGCGTCACCTTGTTCGCCTCGAGCTTGGAGTAGTCCAGGATGTCGTCGACGATGCGCTGCATCTGCCGCGCCGAAGTGAAGGCGGTGCGCAGGATGTCCTGCTGGTCGGGCTGCAGGCGGCTGCTCATCAGCAGGTCGAGCATCGGGATGATGCCGTTGAGCGGGGTGCGGATCTCGTGGCTCATCGTCGCCAGGAATTCGCCCTTGGCCATCATCGCCGACTCGGCGGCCTGCTTGGCTTCGGTCAGTTCGCGCTCAAGGCGGCGGTGCAGGGCCAGTTCTTCCTGCAGGGCGTTCACTTCGCGGGTTTGTTCGCCGGTGGCCTGCGCCGCCTGCTGCAGGGCGCGGTTGCGCAGGGTGAAGGCCCGCCACACGCCGGCGGCGCCGGCCAGGGCCAGCAGCGCCGCGATCAGGGCCGCGGACTGCCACAGCCAGTTGTCGCTGAAATGGCCGATCGCCGCGGACACCGCGGCGCCCAGCGCGCCCGCGATCGCCAGCCATCGGACGATCAGCGCGTCCTTGGGATTGGGCGTCATCTAGAGAACTGCCTGCTGGAAGTCGAAGTCCATGTCGCTGTCAGCCTGCTGGACCAGGTTGCCCTGGATGAAGTCGATGCCGCTCATCCACAGCGTGGCGGCGGCCTGCGCGTCCTCGACGCCGTGGCCGATGACTTCCAGGCCGCGGCGGTGGGCGCGGTCGATCAGCACCTTCAGCTCGTCGCGCATGGCCGGCGACAGCGTGGTGGACGTGTACTTGCGCGCCAGCTTGACGAAGCCCAGCGGCAGTTCGTCGAACAGGCGGTCGGTGTCGTTGCTGTGTTCGAACTGGCTCAGGCAGAACTGCAGGCCGTCGGCCACCATCGCGTCGCAGAAGGTGCGGATGGTGCCGGCGTGCAGGGCCGCGTCTTCCATGCGCAGCTCCACCACCAGCGAAGTGCCCGGCACGTCGTGCGCGGCCAGTTCGGCCTTGAGCCACGTGGCCTGGCCGGGGTCGGCCATCGTCAGCGGCGACTGGGTGACGAACAGGCGCAGCGCCTTGCCTTCGGCGCGGCGGTCACGCACCAGCTTCATGGCCGCCTGCAGCACCCAGCGGTCGATGTCGGTGATGAAGTCGCCGCGTTCGGCCAGCGGCACCACTTCGGCGGCGGGCAGCAGCTTGCCTTCGGCGTCGCGCAGTCGCAGCAGCACCTGGTACTGGCTGTCGTCGCTGCCGGCCACGGCCACCACCGGCTGGTACAGCAGCTCGAGGCTGTTGCGGGCGATGGCTTCGCGGATTTCGTTGACCAGGGCGACCTCGCGCGCGGCCTCGCTGGGCTGGGCCGGCTGGTAGCGGCGCAGGCCCTTGTCCTGGGTGCGCGCCTCGCGGGCCATGCGCTCGGCCACGTCCAGCAGTTCGGACACGTCGGTGTAGCGGTGTTTGAAGGCGCACATGCCCACCGACACACGCAGGCGCAGCGGGTGGCCCTGGACGGTGAAGGGATGCTGCACCAGGGCGGCGCGCAGCTGGGCGGCGAAGGCTTCCAGCCCGGCTTCATCGCGTTCGGTGTCGAGCACCACGAAACTGCCGTCGCCGAACCGCGTGGCCGGGCGCGCGCCGGCCTGTTCGCCGACCAGCTTGCCCACCGCCGCCAGCAGCTGCTCGAGCACGGTCAGGCCCAGGCGGTCGCGCAGCAGGCTGACGCTTTCCACTTCAAGGAACAACACGCCCCCGGCACTGGCCTCGTGGGCCGCCGCCAGGGCTTCGGCGACCAGGTCGCGCAGCTCGGTGCGGTGCATCAGGCCGGTTTCCGGGTGTTTGCCGCTGCGGCGGGTGACCTTGGCCTGCGAAGCGCGGTGGCGGGCGACGCGGTTGCTTACCGCGGCGATCAGGTGCTTGGGACGCACGGGCTTGGTGATGAAGTCGTCGCCGCCCGCTTCCAGGGTTTCGAACTGGCGGTCGGGATCGGCTTCGCCGGAAAGGAACACGATGGGCGTGTGCAGGAAGGGGTCCTGGTCGCGGATCAGCACCGTCAGCTC
>CAZXTV010000264.1:0-3145 GCA_964643705.1 uncultured Arenimonas sp.
TGGCAGGCGCGCGAGGCCGCCATGGAACGCGACATCGCGCGCCGCGAGGCGGCCCGCAACCAGGCCGTCACCGACTACCTGTCGCTGATGTTCCGCACCGCCGGCGAACTGCAGGGCAGCGACGACGTTACCGCGCGCGAGGTGCTCGATCGCGCCGCCGAGCGTGTGCACGAGGAATTCAGCGGCTCCCCTGAAAGCTACGCCGACATCTCGCTGGCATTGGCCGGGCTATACCTGCAGCTCAATGACTACACCGGCGCGCGACCGCTGCTTTCCCGCCTTCTGGAAGAACCGGACCTGCCGGACGACCTGCGCGCGATGGCCCAGCACGACCTGGCCCAACTGCGGTTCCGCGACGAACACCAGGCCGAAGCAGGCGCGCTACTGCGCGAGGCCCAGGCTTTCTGGGCGACCGATCCGGCCAGGTATCGCAGCCAGCTGCTCGACAGCCGGCTGCTGCAGTCGCAGATGGAGGTCGCTTCGGGTGAGCCGGAAGCTGCGCTGCTAACCCTCACCGACTCCCTGCCGCAGCGCATGGCGCTCTCCGGCCCGAAACATCGCGAAACCGCGGTGCTTATCAACAACATCGGCAACGCGCAGTTCCGGCTTGGCCGGTTCGAGGAGGCCATCGTCCAGTTCCAGCGCGCGGACGCGATCTGGCGGGCGATCGGCCGGGCGCGCAGCTCGGACGCCCTCAACACCCTCAACAACTGGGCGGGAGCCGAGTACCGCCTGGGCCGCACCGAGCGTGCAGCGGAACTGTTCGAACAGGCACTGGAGCTGCGCCGCGAAATCCACGGCCCGTCCGCGGCCATGGCGGCGTTGCTCAACAACCTGGGCAAGGTGCAGGTCCAGCTAAAGCGCCACGACGAGGCGATTGCCCTGTTGCGCGAAGCCATCGACATGGGCCGTGAACATGCGGGCGGCGAAACCAGCACCATCGTGCTTTCGGCAGGCATGGGCCTGGTCGATGCCTTCGCACTTTCCGGGGCGACCGCCGACGCGCGCGAAGTCATGGCGTGGCTGCAACCCACCATCCACGACAGCCGCGGTGAAGACCACCTGCTGTCGGCCATGCTGGGCATATCCGAAGCGCGCCTGCTGCACGCCGAAGGCAGGATCGACGCCGCCCGCGCGCGGCTTGAATCCACGCGTGCCCGCCTGCAGCAGCTGGGGCCCGCCGGGGTTGGCCCGATGGCCCAGCTCGAGCAGGTGGCGGCCTCAATCAGCGGTTGATTCCGCCTCCGACAGCGCATCGCGCAACCAGGACCGCGCCTTGACCCAGTCACGTCGCACCGTGCGGGTGGTCAGCCCCAGGATGGCGGCGGTTTCTTCGTCGGTGTAACCGGCGAAATAGCGGCACTCCACCACGCGGGCAAGCCGCGGTTCGACCTGGGCCAGCGCCTGCAGGGCATCGCCCACGGCCGCGCAGACATCGTCCGGCGCGGTCCAGCCGCTACCTTCCAGGGAGTCGGCGGGGCTCCAGGCTTCGTCCAGAGAAACGTGTGCCGCACCTTCGCCACGGCGCTGGCGCATGCGGGCCCGGGCCTGGTCGACCAGCACATGCCGCATCGCCACCGCGGCGGCGGCAAGGAAGTGGTGGCGGCTTTGCCATTGGCTGCCGCGGGCGAGCTTGAGGTAGGCCTCGTTGATAAGCGCCGTGGTCTGCAGCGTGCTGTTGGCGCTTACGCGCGCACGGATGCCGTGCGCGGCGCGCTTGAGTTCGGGATACAGCAGGGGTGCAAGCTGCTCAGCGCTCGCACAGATCCGCAGGGTGTCCGGCGTGTCGCCGGATGGACCATCGCGGTCCGCCATCGCCCACTCCACTGGCCATAACTGGCGGCAATCCTAGCATCGGTCAGCGCGCGCAATGGGGCACCGGCAGAAGCGATGCGTCGGGCTCCCCGTCGCCAATGGCCCGCCAGCGCACCCACAGCGTGCCGATCTCATCGTCGAGCACCACTGAATTTCGCGCCAGTCCCGAACTTGCATCGTCCTGGCCGAAGGTGTTCTGGCTGATAACGAACTCCAGGCGATGCGCGTCGCCGCGCGGCAGCGGCATCGTTGCATCTTCGCCAACGGCATCAAGCAGGAAGGCAAGCACGGCGGCGGCAGCCGGGTTGCGGGCGCCACCATTGGCGAAGGGCAGCGCGGGCAGCGCGGCGGGAATCGACTGCCAGTCGCCGCCGGGGCCGGGTCCCGGCACCAGCTCCAGGCAGGGCATGTCCAGGCAGCGAAGCGCCTGCGCCTCGGCGTTGCTGATCTCACGCCGTTCAACCCGGCTGATCGCTGCCTGCATTCCCTGCATGGGGCCCATGGCGAAACGGAAGGCCACGTGGGGACCGCTGCCGAAAGCTTCGGGCGGGCCGACGGGCAGGTTGGGATCCCGGGCAATCAGCTCGTCGCGCACCGAAGGCCCCATGTTCAACCGCAGGATTTCGACGTCGGCCACCGGGGTGGCCTCCGCGGTGTCACCCGGGGCGAGGTGGTAACGCACGCGGTAGCGCGCGTGCCGGAGTTCGCTTTCGTGGGCATCCACCATCAGCAGCGCGCGCACCGGCGCCGGCAGGTCGGCATCGGGATGGGACACCGAGCGTGCGATGGCCGGGAAACGGGCGGCATCGTAGTAAGCCGGGCCCGCCAGCGACCCGGGATCGATGGGAGCGTGGTTGTCCCTTGCGTCCGGGTCCTGCGCCACGACCAGCGGCGCGCAGAGAACCAGCAGGAAGGCCGCGCCGCGCACGCTGGAAGTGCGCCCGATCATCGCCGAACCAGTTCGACGCGGCGGTTTTTCTGGCGCCCGTGTTCGGTGTCGTTGCTGGTCACCGGCAGCGCGGCGCCGACACCCTGTGCGGTCAGCCGCGATGCCGACACGCCGTGGCGGCGGACCAGGGCATCACGCACGCTTTCGGCGCGCCGCTGCGAAAGGCGGATGTTGGCCTCCGGGCTGCCGGTGCTGTCGGTGTGGCCCACCACCATCAGGCCCAGGCCGGCGTGTTCGCGCATGAGCTGCGCCACCTGGGCAATCGCCGGATCGGATTCGGCGCGCAGGGTGTCACGCCCGGTGTCGAAATGGATGCCTTGCAGGGTCACCTTGCCGTCGCGTTCCAGCCCCGAGGCCAGCGCGCCGGCATTCACCGCCACC
>CAZXTV010000265.1:0-3136 GCA_964643705.1 uncultured Arenimonas sp.
CGCCGACATGGTGATGGTCAAGCCCGGCCTGCCCTACCTGGACATCGTGCGCCGGGTGAAGGACCACTTCGGCGTGCCGACCTTCGCCTACCAGGTGAGCGGCGAGTACGCGATGCTCAAGGCCGCGGCCATGAACGGCTGGCTGGACGAACGCGCCTGCGTGCTCGAGGCGCTGCTGGGCTTCAAGCGCGCAGGCGCCGACGGCGTGCTTACCTATTTCGCGCTCGACGCCGCGCGTTGGCTCAAGGAGCACTGACATGACTGCCCGTTACGCCGTGTTCGGACACCCGGTGGTGCACTCGCTGTCGCCGCGCATCCACGCCGCCTTCGGCACCCAGCTGGGCATCGCGATGCAGTACGCCGCGGTCGACGCCTCGCCCGAGGACTTTGCCAACGCCCTGGCGTCCTTCGCCGCCAGCGGCGGCCTGGGCGCCAACATCACGCTGCCGCACAAGGAGCGGGCGCTGGCCCTGTGCAGCCAGGCCAGCGACCGCGCGCGCCGCGCCGGCGCCGCCAACACCCTGAGCCGGAAGAACGGCCAGTGGCTGGCCGACAACACCGACGGCGTGGGCCTGGTGCACGACCTCACCGAACGCCGCCGCCTGGACCTGCGCGGCCGCCGGGTGCTGATGCTCGGCGCCGGCGGCGCCGCCCGCGGCGTGTCGCCGGCCCTGCTCGATGCCGGCATCGATGAGCTCTGGGTGGTCAACCGCACCGCCGAACGCGCCGACGCCCTGGCCGATGCCATGGGCGAACCGGGCCGCGTGCACACGCGCTACTGGTCGGACCTGGGCAACCTGGGCGCCTTCGACATGATCGTCAACGCCACCTCGGCCGGGCGCAGCGGCGGCATCGAACTGCCGTTTTCGCTGACGACCTCGCGCACGCTGGCGGTGGACCTGAGTTACGGCGAGGCCGCGGTGCCGTTCCTGGCCTGGGCCAACGCCGCTGGCTGCGAACATCGCTTCGACGGCATCGGCATGCTGGTCGAACAGGCCGCCGAGAGTTTCGCGATCTGGCATGGCAAACGCCCGGACACCGACCCGGTGTTTGCGTCGCTCACTGCCCGCGCCGACTCACTGCAGACCGCGGACTGACCGCGGCTGCCGGGCTCAGGGCGCCAGGTAGGCGTCCTTGAGCTTCACGTAGTGTTTGGCGCTGTAGTAGAGCTGCTCGATTTCCTTTTCCGACAGCTGGCGCACCGGCTTGGCCGGGTTGCCCAGCCACAGCTCGCCGCTGCGCACGGTCTTGCCCGGCGGCACCACGGCGCCGGCGCCGACGAAACCGTGGTCTTCCACCACCGCGCCGTCGAGCACCGTCGCGCCCATGCCGATAAGCACCGCGTTGCCGATGGTGCAGGCATGCACGATGGCGCCGTGGCCGATGGTGACGTCGTCGCCGATGACCGTCGGGAAACCACCGGGTCGGGTGAACGGGCCTTCGTGGGTGACGTGGATGATGGTGCCGTCCTGGATGTTGCTGCGGGCGCCGATGCGGATGTGGTTGACGTCGCCGCGCACCACGCAGCCGGGCCAGACCGAGCTGTCCTGGCCCAGGTGCACGTCGCCGATGACGGTGGCGGCCGGGTCCACGTAGGCCCGGGCGCCGAGGGTGGGCATGATGCCCTTGAAGGGTCGTAGGTTCATGCCGCGATTCTAACGGGTGCCGGCTGTAAACTGCCCCCATGGACACCGCCTCGCACCCCGACCAGGACCTGCGCCCGCTGCTGGCACACCTGCGCGCCGCCCACCAGCGCCAGGTGCCCGGCTACCGGCAGCGCATGGACGATCTCCAGCGGCTGGGCGATGCCGTGCGCCGCTACCGCGACGAACTGGCCAAGACCGTCTCGGCCGATTTCGGCCGCCGTTCGCGCCACGAGACCATGGCCGCGGACATCATGGTCACGCTGGACGAGATCAGCCACCTGCGTCGCCACCTGCGTCGCTGGATGCGCCCCGAGCGGCGCGGGGTCAACCTGGCCTTCCTGCCGGCGCGCGCCGAGATCCGCCGCCAGGCGCTGGGCGTGGTCGGCATCGTTTCGCCCTGGAACTACCCGATCCAGCTGGCCCTGATCCCCCTGGCCGACGCGATCGCCGCCGGCAACCACGTGATGCTCAAGCCGTCCGAGCACACCCCGCGCACCTCGCAGCTGCTGGCGCGGCTGCTTTCGGACGTGTTCCCCGCCGAACGCGTGGCCGTGGTGCAGGGGGATGCCGCCGTTGGCGCTGCTTTCAGCCGGCTGCCCTTCGACCACCTGCTGTTCACCGGTTCGACCACGGTCGGGCGCGCGGTGATGGCGGCCGCGGCGCCCAACCTGGTGCCGGTGACGCTGGAACTGGGCGGCAAGTCGCCGGCCCTGGTGGCGCCGGACTACCCGATCGAACAGGCCGCCGACCGCATCGCCGCTGGCAAGTGTTTCAACAGCGGCCAGACCTGCGTGGCGCCGGACTACGTGCTGGTGCCGCGTGAGCAGCGGGACGCCTTCGTGCGGGCCTACATGGCCTCGGTGCGCCGGCGTTACCCGAACCTGGCCAGCAATCCCGACTACACCGCCATCGTCAACCCGCGCCAGGCCGAACGCCTGCGCAGCTGGCTCGACGACGCCCGCGACCGCGGCGTCGGCGTCGTGCAACACCGCCCCGACGGCGACCCGCCGCCGCCGGGCGTGGAAGTGATCCCGCCGACGGTGCTGCTGGACCCGCCGGACGAAGCGCGGGTGATGCAGGAAGAAATCTTCGGCCCCTTGCTGCCGGTGAAGTCGTACGACAGCCACGACGCGGCCATCGACTACATCCTGGGCCGCGACCGGCCACTGGCGTTCTACCCCTTCGACAACAACGGCAAGCGCCTGCGCAACACGCTCGGGCGCGTGGTGGCCGGCAGCGTCTGCGTGAACGACACCCTGATCCAGTTCGGCCAGCATTCGCTGCCCGTGGGCGGCGTCGGCCCCAGCGGCATGGGCCAGTACCACGGCGAGGCCGGTTTCCTGGCCTTCACCAAGCCGATGCCGGTGATGTACCAGTCGCGCCTGAACGGCATGAAGATCTTCGACCCGCCCTTCGGCAAGCTGGCCGACTTCGTCGTCAAGTTCCTGACCCGCTGAGGATTTCTGTAGGAGCGCCTTCAGGCGCGAATC
>CAZXTV010000266.1:0-3131 GCA_964643705.1 uncultured Arenimonas sp.
CCAGCGAAGAGGGCAAGGCCAGCTACGCGCTGGGCTACCGCGCCGGCGCCGAGATCGCGAACGTGCGCGCCACCGGCGAGACCGTGGACATGGCCGCGGTGATCAAGGGGCTGGAAGACGCGGCGGCGCGCAAGGAACCCGCCGTCGCCCGCGAGCCGATGGCCGACGCGCTGCTGGCGCTGCAGGGCCGCATGACCGCCCGTTACCGCAGCAAGCTCGAGCAACGCGCGATCGCGAACAAGGTCGAGGCCGACGCCTTCATGGCGCAGAACCGCGCCAGGCCCGGCGTCAAGGAGCTGGCCAGCGGCGTGCAGTACCGCGAGCTGGAAGCCGGCTCCGGCCAGCGTCCCACGTCCGCCCACCAGATCACGGTGGAGTTCGTGAACGCCCTGCCCGACGGCACCGTGCTCGCCGACACCTCCGTTCCCAGCGAAGGCGTGCCGGCCGGCCCGGTCACCGTGCGCCTGAGCGAGATCGCCTTCCCGGGCCTGCGCGAAGCCCTGCAGCTGATGCCCGCCGGCGCGCGCTGGGAAGTGGTGGTGCCCGGCAGCCAGGCCTACGGCGACGACATCGACAAGGTGCGCGAGCTCGCGGGCCAGGCGCTGGTGTTCAACATCAAGCTGGTCAGCGTCGGCGGCATCGTGCCGGCGCCGGGCGGCTGATAACGACAGGGCCCGCGCGCGATCGGGGACGGACACATGGACTCCGATCGCAAGCAACGATGACGCTGGCTTGCCTGGCGCGCGGCCGAGGTTCCGATGGCATCCAAGTACTGGTGGCAATGCACGGCCTGCGGCGAGCGTCCCGCCTGGCTGGCGGTGTGCGAATCCCGGAGCGTTGCCGCCTTCATCTGGGACGAGCTGGCGCCCAGCGGCTGGGACCAGGCGCTGCTGCGTCGCACCTGCCCCGCGTGCCGGCGCCGCGCGGTCTACATCACGCACCGGCTCAAGCGCGGCGATCCCGACCGGGTCAGCGTGCGGCACATCGTGGGCCTGAATCTCGCGGACGAGTACGTGCCGATGGTGTGGGAATCGTTCCGGCATTCCGCGCCGCGCACGCGCTGGATGGACTTCAAGTACCAGCGGGGCCGAAGCCCGTGGGGCCTGGCCAAGCGCCTGGTGCTGGAGCAGCCGCAGCTGGCGCGCCTGCTGGCGGCGTATCGGCAGGCCACCGGACGAAACCTGTGACGCCGCCGGGCCCGCTGCAGTACCCTCGCCCGGGTAATGCACCCGAGGCTGGCGGCCGCGCCCGGGCCGACGCCTGACAACCCCCAAGGAGCAGAGGGATGAGCGACGCAGAATTCGTGCCGGGCAACGCGCTGGAGACGGCGCTGGTGCTGGCCCAGCAGGGCAAGGTATCGACGCCCGACTTCCTCAACCGCCTGGTCGGTTCGCAGGTTTTCGTGCTGCTGGACAAGGAGCTTGGCCCTGAGGGCCAGTGGGATCCGGCGATCAACCTTTGCGTGCTGACCAATGCCAAGGGCAATCCGATGGTCGCGGTGTTCACCGCGCCCGAGCGGGCGATCCCGTGGTCCGAGCGCCTGCCGCAGTTCCAGCACGGGCTGCTGGTCAACCCTGCCTGGCTGATCCAGGGCCTCGGGCCGACCGTGGGCATCGTCGTGAACCCGGGCCACCCGGTCGGCGTGGAGCTGTCGCCCGATGCGGTCCGGCAGATGAAGGACGTCATCGCCGCCGCGACGCCGACCCACTGACGCCGCCGACGTGACCCACCCTGGCTCAGGCGCCCTCGTTTTCGCGGCCGCGCTCAGCGCCTTGGCCGCGTTGGCGCACGTGGGCGTGGTGGTCGGCGGGCCGGCCTGGTATCGCTTCTTCGGCGCGGGCGAAGCCATGGCGCGGCTCGCGGCCGGCGGCAGCCTGTACCCGGCCGTGCTCACGCTTGGCATCGCCGCCGTCCTCGCGGGCTGGTCGGCCTACGCGCTGTCGGCGGCGGGCGTGCTGCCGCCGCTGCCCTTGCTGAGGATCGTGCTGGTCGGCATCACCGGCATCTACCTGCTGCGCGGCCTGGCGGGCTTCGTGCTGGCGGTCGTGGCGCCGGCCGGCAACAGCCCGGCGTTCTGGGCCTGGAGTTCGGCGATCTGCCTGTTCATCGGCGGCGTGCATGCCTACGGGCTGGTCAAGCTATGGCCGCAGTTCCCGGGGCAGTCATGAAGCCGGCCAGGATGGCCGCGGCGATCGTGCTCCTTGCCCTCGCGGCCCGTGCCGGCGGCCCGCTGGCGTGCCTGCTGGCGGTGGAAGGCCGGGTGCGATAGAAAGACCGAATCCACGCCTGCGCATTTCCGGAGCAAACCCCATGGACCAGAACAGAGCCGACGCCCTCGCCGCAGCCATCCTGTCGCCGGATCCGGCCGCCAAGGCCGGGCTTGAGAAGAAGCGCGCGGCGGCCATTGCGGGCGAGGCGCGCGGGCGACGCATCGCCTGGTTCTGCCTGGCCGGGGGCGCCATCGGTGCCGGCCTTGCATGGTTGTTCGAGATTCGTTTCACCCAGGGCGTGCTGTGGGGCAGCGTCGCCGGCGCCGCGCTGGGCTCGATGGTGTCGCGGCGCGCCCCCTGACCCCGCTTCAAGGAGACGGGCATGGCGCTTGAAACGCTTCAAACCTTCCTGGCCTGGTGCGCCGGCATCAACTACGCGCTGCTGCTGCTCTGGTTCGGCGTGTTCACGCTGGCGCATGACTGGCTTTACCGGATGCATGCGCGCTGGTTCAAGCTCACTCACGAGCGCTTCGACGAGCTCAACTACGCCGGGGTCGCGATCTACAAGATCGGCGTGATCCTGTTCTGCGTGGTGCCGCTGGTGGCGGTGACGGTGATGCTTGGCTGAGCGCGCGTCGCGGCGGCCAGGGCGTCGGGGATGATCACGACGCTCGGCGCGGTCGTCATCGCGCTTGCGGGCGCCTACCTGCTGGGCCTGGGGCTGTGCGCGCTGGCGCTGCCGGCGCGGGCGAGCCGCTTCCTGCTGGGGTTCGTCGGCACGGCCCGCCTCCACTACCTCGAGCTCGCCCTGCGCATGCTGGTGGGCGCAGCGCTGCTGGTGCGCGCGCCGCAGATGCTCTGGCCGCAGCTCGCCGCGGGCCTGGGCTGGCTGCTGGTCCTGACCACGGCCGGGCTCGCCCT
>CAZXTV010000267.1:0-3103 GCA_964643705.1 uncultured Arenimonas sp.
CGCCCTGCTGTAGGAGCGCCTTCAGGCGCGAATCTTTTGACTTTGCCCTTTGGCAAAGAAGGGATTCGCGCCTGAAGGCGCTCCTACGGGTGGGGGCATCAGATATTCAGCGACCGCCCGCCGTCGACGCGGATCACCTGCCCGGTGGTGTACCGGGCATCCTGTACCAGCCATCGAACCGCCTCGGCCACGTCTTCGGGCTCGCCGGCGCGTCCCAGCGCAGTCGCGGCCAGCATGGCCTGCTTTTCGTGCTCGGCCTTGCCGCCCTCCGGCCACATCACGGCGCCAGGCGCCACGGCGTTCACGCGCACTTCGGGGCCCAGCTCGCGCGCCAGGGATTGGGTCATCATCAGCAGCGCCGCCTTGGCCATGCAGTAGATCGTGTGCCCGGCCAGCGGGCGTTCGCCGTAGATGTCGCCCAGGTTGACGATGGCGCCGCCGGCCTGGCGCAGCAGCGGCGCCGCCGCCTGGGCCAGGAAAAACGGCGCCCGCGCATTCGACGCGAACAGCTCGTCCCAGTCCGCCGGCGTCGCCTGGCCAACCGGGGTGGGCCGGAAGCTGCTGGCGTTGTTCACCAGCGCGTCGAGCCGCCCGAAACGTTCCTGCACGGCCTGCACCAGCGCCGCGGGCGCCGCGGAGGCGGCCAGCTCGGCCTGCAGCACCAGGGTGCTGCCGGCCCGCGCGGCTTCGAGCCCGGCCACCAGCGTGGCCATGTCGTCGGCGGAACTGCGGTGGTGCAGGGCCAGGTCGAAGCCGGCGGCATGCAGCCGGCGGGCAATGACGGCGCCGACGCGCTTGGCGGCGCCGGTCACCAGGGCGACGGGACGGTCGGTGGGCATTCAGGGGCTCCTGATAATTCTCGGTATCCTGCGCGTTGGCTGATGAAGATTCCAACATGAGTGCAAGAATTCCGGCGCCCGGCGCCGATGCCCGGGCCCACAGCGACCGCCTGCTGGCCCTGGTCAAGGACCAGCTGGTGGCCGCGGGCGGCGTGATCCCCTTCTCCCGCTACATGGAGCTGGCGCTTTACGCGCCCGGCCTGGGGTATTACAGCGCCGGCGCGCGCAAGTTCGGCGCCGCCGGTGATTTCGTCACCTCGCCCGAGCTGGGTCCGGTCTTCGCCCAATGCGTGGCGGCTTGCGCGGCGCAGGTGTTCGGCCAGCTGGGCGGTCGCGCCGAGTTCCTGGAATTGGGCGGTGGCAGCGGCGCCTTCGCCGAAGCCGCACTGCGCCGGCTGGACGAACTCGATGCCGTGCCCGCGCGCTACCTCATCCTCGAACCCAGCGCCGACCTGCGCGAGCGTCAGCTCGAACGCCTGCGCGACGCCCTGGCGCCGCGCCTGTTCGACCGCGTGCGCTGGCTCGACGGCCCGCCGGAGAAAACCTGGCGCGGTTTCCTGTTCGCCAATGAAGTGATCGACGCGCTGCCGACGCCGCGATTCGCGATCCGCGACGGCGAGGTCTTCGAGGAATACGTGACCCTGGGCGCCAACGGCGAACTGACCCGCATCGACCGGCCAGCCGACGCGCTGCTGCACGCGGCCGTGCGCCACGTCGAACGCGACCTCGGCGCGCCCTTCGCCGACGGCTACCGGTCCGAGCTGTTGCCGCAGCTGCCCTACTGGATCCAGGCCGTGGGTGGCCTGCTGCACGACGGCGCCATGCTGTTCATCGATTACGGCTACCCGCGCCGCGAGTACTACCTGCCCGAGCGCGACGACGGCACCCTGGTCTGCCACCGGCAGCACCACGCGCATGGCGATCCCTTCGACCTGCCCGGGCTGACCGACATCACCGCCTTCGTGGATTTCACCGCGCTGGCGGAGGCCGGCGTCGGTGCCGGTTTCGACCTGGCCGGGTATTGCGCCCAGGCGAGCTTCCTGATCAACAGCGGCCTGCCGGAACGACTGGCCGCCATCGAGGCGATCGACGACCCCGTGGCG
This sequence comes from uncultured Arenimonas sp., assembly GCA_964643705.1. GTDB lineage: Bacteria > Pseudomonadota > Gammaproteobacteria > Xanthomonadales > Xanthomonadaceae > Arenimonas. Next base: position 1,943 of record CAZXTV010000267.1, read on the forward strand.
CGACTGGCCTGCACCAATGAAATCAAGCGCCTGACCCTGCCGGGCGAAATGGGCGAACGCTTCCAGGCCATGGCCTTCCAGCGCGGCGTCGACATCCGCCCGCTGTTCGCGCGCGGCGACCTGGGCCGGAGGTTGTGACGATGCGCGCCTTCCGTTTCCCGGGGCTGTGGCTGGGCCTGTGGCTGCTGGGCTGGGTGCTTTGCGTGGTGCTGTCGCTGATGTCGGGGCTGCACCTGCCGGGGCCGGCGCATTCGGACAAGTTGGGACACTTCCTGGCCTATTTCACCCTTACCGCCTGGGCCGTCTGGACCTTCCGCGCCCGGCGCAGCCACCTGTTCGCGGCGCTTGCGCTGGTGGGCCTGGGTCTTGCCATGGAATTCGCCCAGGCCAACCTGACCAAGGTGCGGCTGGGGGACGTGCGCGATGCGCTGGCGAATACGCTGGGCGTGGCGGTGGGCCTGTCGCTGACGTTCACGCCGCTGCAGTTCGCGCTTGAGCGCATGGACCGGGCGCTGTTCGGCCGTCGCGACCCGTAGGAGCGCCTTCAGGCGCGAATCTTTTGACTTTGCCTTGGCAAAGAAGAGATTCGCGCCTGATGGCGCTCCTACAGCGGTGTCGAGTCCCTGGCGGCTTTGATCGCCTCGATGCGCGCCCTGCGCAGCCAGTCGCCCACCGCCGGGCCGGTCAGGCCCTTGGCCACGGCGTGCCCGGCCGATACCGACGCGGCGGCCGCGTGCAGCCTGGTCAGCAGGGCGGCCGACGGATAACCGGCGTCCTCGCGGCCCAGCCGGCCGCGTGAATCGGCCTCGCACACCAGCGCCAGCTGGCGCACGCGTTCGGGCTTGCGGAAGGCGTCGCAGCGCGACAGCAGTTCGTGCACGGTGTCGGGGCGCAGTTCGGCCAGGCGATGCACGTTGAGGTGTTCGCGGCAGCAGATCTCCGCGACCGCGGCGTATTCCGAAGGCAGCTTGTAACGCGCGCAGACCGCGCGCAGCGGCCGGACGCCGGAATGTTCGTGGCCGATGTGGCGCGGCAGCTTGTCCGCCGGGGTCAGGGCCTTGCCCAGGTCGTGGGTCATCGCGCAAAAGCCCACGAGCGCATCCCCCGGCGCCAGGCGGGCGGCCATGTCCATCACCATCTGCACGTGCACGCCGGTGTCGA
>CAZXTV010000268.1:0-2373 GCA_964643705.1 uncultured Arenimonas sp.
TGAAGCTGTGCGCGATAAACCTCTCGGGCCCGACCTTCGAGGACGCGGCCTTCGCCGACTTCGTGCTCGAAGCGATCGAGCGCCACGGCGTGTCGCCGCGCCACCTGTGCTTCGAAATCACCGAAACCGCGGCGGTCAGCAACATGGCCCGGGCGGTGGAATTCATGCAGCGCCTGCGCGCGGCGGGCTGCAGGTTCTCGCTGGATGATTTTGGCTCGGGCATGGCCTCGTTCGGTTATCTCAAGAACCTGCCGGTGGACTACATCAAGATCGACGGCAGCTTCATCCGCAACATCGAAACCGACCCGGTCAGCTATTCGATCGTGCGTGCGGTCACCGACATCGGCCACCAGCTGGGCCTGCAGGTCATCGGCGAATGGGTGGCCGACGAACGGGCGCGCGACCTGTTGCGGGGCCTCGGCGTCGACTATGCGCAGGGCTTCGCGGTGCACAGGCCCGAACCCGCGCTGTGTTTCCGGGACCCGCCCAAGACCTGAAGCCGGCTTCAGCTTACCGGCGTTGCCTCGCAGCCGGGACCCAGGTCCAGCGGCGGCCCCAGGGCCACCGGGTCGCGGGCCAGGGTGACCCGCGCCTTCATCGCCACGGTGACCAGCAGTTCGTTCTCGTCGGTCACCATCAGCGCGCAGCCCAGGCCCAGCTGCCGGGCCAGGCCGGCGAAACCGGAGGGGCCCGCCACGAACAGGGCCGAAGCCGCGACGTCGGCGAGCAGCGGATCGGGGTGCAGCACCACCACAGAGGCGGCGCCGCGCGCGGGCTGGCCCGTGCGTGGGTCGAGGATGTGGGCCTGCCTGGCGCCGGCCGCGGAATAGCGGAACTTGTTGTAGCTGCCGGAGCTGAAGAGTGATTCGGTGTCGCCAAGTTCCACCGTGCCCAGCACCCCGCCGAAGGGGTCGCGCAGGGCGACCCGCCACCGGCTCGACCCTTCGCCGACCAGGGCGGTGACGTCACCGCCCAGGTTGACCAGGGCGTCCCGGACGCCGTGGCGTGCCAGGATCGCGAGCGCCTGACCGGCGGCGACGCCTTCGGCCATGGCCGCGAAGTCGAGCTGGGTCCGGGGATTGTCGGCGATCAGCTGCCGGCCCTGGATGCGCACGCCGGTGATGAACGGCCGGTTGTCGCGCCAATCGGCCAGTGTTTCCTGGCGTGGGATCGGGGTCAGGATGGGGTAGCGGGAAGTGTGGAATCCCCAGGCCTCCACCAGGCCGCCGATCGCGGGGTCGAACAATCCGCCGGTGGCTTCCGACAGCGGCTGGGCGAGGCGGACGAGTTCGAGCACCGAGTCCGGCGCGGGCGCGGCTTCACCGGCGGCGAAGGCCTGGTTGATGCGGGTGACATCCGAAGGTTCCCAGGCATGCCACTCGCGGTGGCGCTGGTTCAGTTCGGCCGACAGTTCGGCCAGGGCGGCCTGGGCGGCGTCGGGGTCGACGTTGCGCAGGCGGATTTCGGCGGTGGCGCCGAATACCAGCAGTTGTTCGACCCGTTCGGGGGGCGGGCTGCAGCCCGCCAGCGCCAATGTGGCCGCCAGCGCAAGCCAGGCCCGGGGGTCAGACGTACTGGCTGCCCGGGGCATCCACCCACCCGCGGATGAAGACCACGTCTTCCGGCGCCATGTCGATGAAGCGGAAACCCGTCCAGACCTGTCCCGGCGCGGCGGCTTCGTCCGACCACAGTTCGTGGGCGCCCAGTTCGACGGTGCGGGCGTTGCCCGCGCCATCGTTCAGCGTGAAACGCAGCTGGAACAGGGCATCGCTGGCCAGGGCTTCGCCCAGGATCAGGAGCATGCCGGTCTCGGAGAGGTTGCTCATCTTGCCGATGACGTGACCGGTCATGGTGTCGGTGACGGAAACGTCGAAACCGACCTTGCGGCGCTTCGCGCGACGGTATTCGGTGTTCATCGCTTGGCGCCCTCCGTCCCGGTCTTGGACTGGCCGGCGAAGGAGCGCAATGCGTTCATCACGGTGCCCCAGGCGCGGTCGATGAGCGTGCCCTTTTCTTCCTCGACCAGCTTCACCTGGCCCAGGGCCATGGACTTGGCCAGGGCCTCGAGCGAGTGTTCGCCGACCTTCTGGCCCCGGTGGTTGACGAACAGCGCGTGGCCGGTGACCGTCGAGAACCACGACAGGCGCCGGCGCACCTTCTCACCCTGCTGGTTGAGCGTGAATTCGAACCAGGTACCGAAGGGCAGGTGCTTGATCTGCTCGAGCCGCGCCTGTTCGTCGGGGGACAGGGTGAGCTTTTTCTTCTTCGATTCCTGCAGGGCCTCGCCCAGGCGGGCGCGGGCCTTGAGGCGCATGGTGAGCTCGGTGCGGCTGGCGGCCGAATCGTCGTCGGCGGCGGCGCCGCCCTGCGGGT
>CAZXTV010000268.1:2383-2777 GCA_964643705.1 uncultured Arenimonas sp.
AACTATCTGGGCTATTCCAGCCGCAAGCTGGGCCGCTTCGACCAGGCGCTGGGCGATCGCCGCGGCTTCTTCGTCGTGGTACCCGACCTGGGAAAGCGAACCCTGGATGTCCTGCTGAAGCGCGGCGGCTTCGCTGCTGGGCATGCCGGCGGCGCCGGGGCCGGCCTTGGCGACGGCGACCAGGCGTTCGGCGATCTCCATCTGCTGCCGCCAGGCGTCGGAATCCTCGCCCTGGCGCAGTGCGGTAAGCGCCATGACGTCCGTCCAGGCCTGGCTGAGCAGGGTGTGGGTGAAACGCGGCAGGTTCTGCTTCTTGAGCATGGCCTCGACCACGGTCGCCGCGCGGTCGCGGGCCAGGGCCAGGCGTTCCTTGCCGCGGGCCGCCTCGACGTGG
>CAZXTV010000268.1:2811-3089 GCA_964643705.1 uncultured Arenimonas sp.
CGCTTTTCAGCCACCTCGGCCTTGCGCGACACCGTCTGCAGGTGCGAGCTGAGGTCCTCGAGCAGATTGCTGAAGACGTCCAGGTTGCCATCGAATTCGCGCACGGTGCGGTCCACCACGGACTGCATCTTGCCGACCAGCTGCTGGTCGGCGTCGTCCTCGCCCAGCCAGTAGGCGCCGGTTTCGGCGATGGCGTTGAGCATCTGCCGCGCCGGATGCTGCTGGCGGCTGAAGAACCCCTTGTCCTGCAGGGCCACGCGCAGCAGCGGCACCTGCAG
>CAZXTV010000269.1:0-3082 GCA_964643705.1 uncultured Arenimonas sp.
GTGCTCAACGAACTGCGCAAGCTGGGCGTCACCCTGGCGATCGATGACTTCGGCACCGGCTATTCGTCGCTGGCCTACCTCAAGCGCCTGCCCATCGACACGCTCAAGATCGACAAGGAATTCATCGGCGACCTCACCAAGGACCCCGACGACGAGGCCATCACCGCCACGGTCATCACGATGGGCCATTCCCTGGGCCTGAACGTCATCGCCGAGGGCGTGGAAAGCGAGCAGCAGCTGAGCTACCTGCGCGAACAGGGCTGCGACGAGATCCAGGGTTTCTGGCTGTCGCCGCCGCTGGACGCGCACCGCTGCCTGGCCTTCATCCGCAGCTGGCAGCCCAGCACCGTCGCCGCCATCCCGGCCCCTTATTGACCCTGTCCCGAGGCCCGCCCAAGATGTCCGCGATGAGCGCCAACGACCCGATCGCCCAGCTGCAGGCCCTCGCCGAGCGCTTCGAGCGCCTGGCGGAACAACACCGGCGCCTGCTCGACGAAAACCGCAGCCTGCGCCAGGGCCAGGAACAGCTGGTGTCCGAACGCGCCGCGCTGCTGAACAAGAACGAACAGGCCCGGTCGCGGGTCGAGGCCATGATCGCGCGCCTGAAGTCGCTGGAGCACAACGCGTGAGCGAGCCGGTCAACGTCAAGATCCTCGACCGCGAGTACACCGTGGGCGTGGAACCGGGTGAACGCGAGGGCCTCACGGCCGCCGCCCACCTGCTGGACGCGCGCATGCGCGAGATCCGCGGCGGCAACCGCATGGCCGCGATCGACCGGGTGGCGGTGCTGGCGGCGCTGAACCTGGCCCACGAACTGCTGCAGCTGCGCAGCCAGTCCGAACAGCGCGACCAGGCCCTGAACCAGACCCTGGGCGAACTGAACCGCAAGCTCGACGGCCTCTTCGACACGGCACGCTGACGTTCACGCTTTCCGGCAAAGCCGGGCATATAATTCGCCCCAGTCCTCTGCCGTGTCCGACAGCGTGCCTAACATTCGCCTTGTCCCATAAACACGACCCGGGAATCTGGCCCAAAGTGGTGTGCATGTCCGCCCTGTTGCGGAAAGCCTGAAGCGATGGTCCGGGTACCCACTTGATCCCAGGGATCAAGGTCGTTTCGCACGCATCGGCATGGTGGAGGCTATCTTTTGACTTCGACGCGCCCCGAACTTCGCAGGCAACTGCAGGCCCGGCGCGCCGCGCTTTCCCCGGGTGAACGCCTGGCCGCCGCCGACGCAGTGGCGCGCCACCTGGCCGCCCAAGCCCCGCTTCGCGAGCCCGGCTACGTCGCCGGCTACTGGGCCGTGGGCGGCGAAGTCCCGCTGCACGCCGTGCAGCTGCGCCTGGCGCCGGACCAGGTCTGGTGCCTGCCGGTGCTCCAGGACGGTGGCCACCTGCGTTTCGCGCCGTGGCGCGCCGGCGACCCCCTGGTTAACAACCGTTTCGGCATCCCCGAACCCGATATCCAGCCGGCCTCCACCCTGCCGCCCGAGGCGATGTCGGTGGTGCTGCTGCCGCTGGTGGCTTTCGACCGGGCCGGCAACCGCCTGGGCATGGGCGGCGGCTATTACGACCGCAGTTTCGCCTTCCGGCGCGGCCGCCCCGCTCCGCCAAGGCTGGTGGGCGTGGCCTACGTCTGCCAGGAAGTGCCGGAACTGGCGGCCCAGGACTGGGACGTGCCACTCGACGCGGTGGCCACCGAGCTCGATTGGCTCGCGTTCGGGCGATAATGCCGGCCATGAAACACTGGCTGATGAAGTCCGAACCCGATGAGTTTTCGATCGACGCCCTCGAGCGCGTCGGCACCGAGCCCTGGAGCGGCGTGCGCAACTACCAGGCGCGCAACTTCATGCTCAAGGAAATGAAGGTCGGCGACCCGATCCTCTTCTACCACTCCAACTGCGCGCTGCCGGGCGTGGTGGGCATCGCCAGGGTGGCGTCGGAGCCCTACCCCGACCCGACCCAGTTCGAGTCCGGGTCGGACTACCACGACCCGAAGAGCAAGCCCGAGGAACCGCGCTGGTGGCTGGTGGACGTGGGCTTCGAGCGCAAGTTCGGCGGCACGGTATCGCTTGAGGCCATGAAGGCCCAGGCGGAAAAATTCGGCGACTTCGCCCTGCTTCGGCGCGGCAACCGGCTGTCGGTGATGCCGGTGGACGCGGCGCAGTACAAACGTATCCTTTCGATGGCAAAGGCCGGAGGCCAATGATGTCCCGCGACGAACAGAAGAAACTGGCCGCCGAGAAGGCCCTGGAATACGTCGAGGACGGCATGGTCGTTGGCGTCGGCACCGGCTCGACGGTGGCCTTTTTCATCGACGGTCTGGCCCGGATGAAAAACCGGATCGAGGGCGCGGTGTCGAGCTCGGAACAGAGCACGCGCCAGCTGGAATCCCACGGCATCCCGGTGTTCGACCTCAACGCGGCGGGCCCGCTGAAGCTGTACGTGGACGGGGCGGACGAGTGCGATCCGTACAACCGGCTGATCAAGGGCGGCGGCGCGGCGCTGACGCGCGAGAAGATCATTGCGCAGGCGAGCGACCGCTTCATCTGCATCATCGACGCGGCCAAGCAGGTGGAATTGCTGGGCGAGTTCCCGGTGCCGGTGGAGGTGATCCCGATGGCGCGCAGCCTGGTGGCGCGGGCGATCGCGGCCATGGACGGCCATCCGATCTGGCGCGAGGGCGTGGTGACCGACAACGGCAACTGGATCCTGGACGTGCACCACTGGCGCATCGCCGACCCGGTGGGCCTGGAAGCCAGGCTCAACCAGATTCCGGGCGTGGTCACCTGCGGCCTGTTCGCGGCCCGCGGCGCCGACGACGTGATCATCGGCGACCAGGTCCGCCCCCTCCGCCGCCCCGCCTGACCCCGCCTCTCTGTAGGAGCGCCTTCAGGCGCGAATCTCTTACTGTGAATTGTGGGAGGGACTTCAGTCCCGATGCCCTTGGCCTTGGCCTTGGCCTTGGCCTTGGCCTTGGCCTTGGCCTTCGGCCAAGTGTCGCGCCCGCCGCTTTCGCGGGTGGAGGCAGCGTGCAGTCGCCCTGACCGACACGCCGCAAGTACGTCCCTGTAGGCTCATCG
>CAZXTV010000270.1:0-3070 GCA_964643705.1 uncultured Arenimonas sp.
TCCCTTCTTTGCCAAAGGCAAAGTCAAAAGATTCGCGCCTGAAGGCGCTCCTACATCAAGCGGTGGTAACAGACACGTCATCTATCGGCCACAGACTTTGGGTTTTTCGCCTTCGGGGAACCCGCCATGACCTCGCCTCACCTCGCCTTTTCCGTACTCGCCGCCTGCCTGGCGCTGGCGGCCTGCCAGCCCGGAGTGCCGTCGGCGCAGGACCCGGTCGCGGCGGACGCCGCTGCCGACGCGAAGCCGGCTTACGAACGCGAGCCCGATGAACTGGAAAAGGACGCGCTGCTGGCCGAAGCCGGCACGCCGCATGTGGTCGTGGCCGAAGCCTTCAGCAGCGTCGACGTGCCCGCGGACAATGTTGATTCACTGGCCAGTTGGGTCGCCGACGACGGCAGCACCTGGCTGGTCGCCACCGCCAAGGAAGGCGAATACGGCCTGGTGGTCTACGACGGCCAGACCGGTGAACGCCTGCGCGGCGTCGGCAGCGTCGGCAGCGACCTGGGCCAGTTCCGCCGCCCGAACGGCATCTTCGTGCACGGCGATTACCTGTTCGTGGTCGAGCGCGACAACCAGCGGGTGCAGGTGCTGGGCCTGCCGGATTTCGACGCCCTGGGCAGTTTCGGCGAGGCCGTGCTGGAAAAACCCTACGGCCTGTGGCTGCGGCCGCTGCCGGATGACAGCCTGGAAGTCCTGGTGACCGACGCCTACATGGCCGGCGAGGACAGCCAGGGCGACGACATCGTGCCGCCGCTGGCCGAACTCGACCGCCGGGTCCAGCGTTTCGTGGTGACCACCAATGGTGATGCCCTGACCGCGCGGCACACCGGCGCCGTCGGCGACACCAGCGAAGCCGGCGCCATCCGCATCCCGGAATCGCTGTGGGGCGACGAAGCCAACGACCGCCTGCTGGTGGCCGAGGAAGACGAAACCACCGGCACCGCCCTGCGCGAGTACAGCCTGGGCGGCTCGTTCCAGGGGCGCACGCACGGGCTGGATCGTTTCGGCGCCCAGGCCGAAGGCATCGCGCTGTGGGCCTGCGGCGACGGCAGCGGCTACTGGATCGCCACCGACCAGTTCAAGGACCGCAGCCTGTTCCACGTCTTCGACCGCCAGAGCCTTGAGCACCGCGGCGCCTTCGCGGGCGAAAAGACCGCCAACACCGACGGCATCTGGCTGCACCAGGCCCCGACCGCCCGCTTCCCGGCCGGCGTCCTGTATGCCGTGCACGACGACATGGGCGTGGCCGCCTTCGACTGGCGCGACGTGGCCGGGGCCCTGGACCTCAGGGCAGATTGCGGCGGCTAACCGAAACCGGGGTCAGAGTCGACTTTTCCGCGGGGGCGGCGGCAATTTGGGCGGGCTGGGGAAAAGTCGACTCTGACCCCGGTTTCGGGAATCTGGCATCCTGTGTGAACCTTTTTTTACACTTGCCGCCCGCATGAACCCCGACAACGCCCCTGCCTCCAAACGCATCAGCACCATCCGGCTGGCCCTTGCCATCCTGTTCGTGGTGCTCAGCACTGGCTACGTCTGGTGGCAGTTCGGCCACATCAGCCTGACCCTGGTGGTGGCGGCGGCCTTCGGCGCCTACATGGCGATGAACATCGGTGCCAACGACGTCGCCAACAACGTCGGCCCGGCGGTGGGCGCGCGCGCGATGAGCCTGACGACGGCGATCGCGATCGCCGCGGTCTTCGAGGCGGCCGGCGCGATCATCGCCGGCGGCGAGGTGGTCAGCACGATCAAGGGCGGCATCATCGACCCCGCGAACATCCCCGACCCGGGGGCCTTCGTCTGGCTGATGATGTCGGCCCTGCTGGCCGCGGCCCTGTGGCTGAACCTGGCCACCGCCATCGGCGCACCGGTGTCGACCACCCATTCCATCGTCGGCGGCGTGCTCGGGGGCGGCATCGCCGCGGCCGGCTGGGGCGTCGCGAACTGGGGCACGATGGGGAGCATCGCCGCCAGCTGGGTGGTTTCGCCCCTCATGGGCGGCCTGATCGCCGCCGGCCTGCTGTACGTGATCAAGCGCAGGATCACCTACCGCCACGACCTGGTGGGTGCGTCCAGGAAAACCGTGCCCGTGCTGCTTGCGCTGATGGCCTGGTCCTTCATCACCTACCTGTGCGTCAAGGGCCTCGGGGCCCTGGTCAAGATCGACATCCTGCCGGCCCTGGGCATCGGCGCCGTGGGCGGCGCACTGGTTTATGCCTGGGTGAAGGCGGCGATCTCGAAGCGGGCGGCGACGATGGACAACCACCGCGACTCGGTGAACCGGCTGTTCACCCTGCCCTTGATGGCCGCCGCGGCGCTGCTGAGCTTCGCCCACGGCTCCAACGACGTGGCCAACGCCATCGGCCCCCTGGCGGCCATCCATGACGCGCTGATCAGCCAAGGCGTGCACGGCAAGGTCGCCGTGCCGCTGTGGGTGATGCTGCTGGGCGCCATCGGCCTGTCGGTGGGCCTGGCGCTGTACGGGCCGCGGCTGATCAAGACGGTCGGCAACGAGATCACCGACATCGACCCGATGCGCGCCTACTGCATCGCCATGGCGGCAACGCTGACGGTGATCGTCGCTTCGCAGCTGGGCCTGCCGATCTCCACCACCCACGTCACCATCGGCGCCGTGTTCGGTGTCGGCTTCCTTCGCGAATACCTCAAGGCCAACTACCAGCGCATCATCGCCGAGATCGAAGCCCACCACGCCGCGCACGAAACCGAGCGGCACGAAGTGGAGGCATTCTTCGCGCGGTTCGAAGCCGCTTCGCGCGCCGAGAAATCGGAAATGATCAAGAAGCTCAAGCGCGAGGTCAAAGCCGGCCTGACCCCGATTTCCAAGCAGGAACGCAAGAGCCTGCGGCGCTACCACAAGCAGGCTTTGGTCAAGCGTTCGATCATGCTCAAGGTGGTCGCTGCCTGGATCGTCACGGTGCCGGCGTCGGCCCTGATGGCCGCGGGCATCTTCTTCATGATCCGCGGCGTCGCCCTGGGCTGATTGCCCCCTGTAGGAGCGCCTTCAGGCGCGAATCTTTTCGTTGCCAAAGGCAAAGCCAAAAGATTCGCG
>CAZXTV010000271.1:0-3070 GCA_964643705.1 uncultured Arenimonas sp.
GCAGGGTCTGCGCGATGGCGCGATCCGCGAGTTCCGGCTGCCGGACGGACGCTACGTGCACGTGCTGGTGGGTCGTGACCGGGAGGGAGGACGCTACCTGCTCAGCTACGACGTCAGCGACCAGCTCAACGTCAACGCCGCCCTGGCCCAGGGCTGGCCCTGGCTCCTGTTGGCGGGCGGGGCCTTGGCGCTGCTGGCCTATGGCCTGGCCAGGCGGTTCGTCGGCCGGGTGTCGCGACAGGCGCGCGACCTGCTCTCGCGCGTGGTCGAAGCCGAGGGGCCGCAGCGGCTGCAGGCGCTGGCCGGGGAGGAGGACATCCTCGAGTTCAGCGAGCTGGCCCGGCTCAGCGCCGAGGCCTGGGACAAGCGGCTGGCGGCGCTGGCGCGCGAGCGCCAGACGCTGGCCTTCCTGGCCCACGAGCTGCGCACGCCGCTGCAGTCCGCGCGCACCAGCCTGGCGCTGCTGAACGTGGATCGCGGCAACGCGCTCGCCTGGCAACGGCTGGCGCGGGCCCAGGACCGGCTGGCACGTGCCAGCCACTCCATCCTCTGGCTCGCTGCGGCCGGCCCAGCACCGGACACCCGCTGCCGGGTGGCGCCGGTGCTCGAGGCCCTGCTGGTCGAGTTCGCGCCGCTCGCCGCGACGCGGCGGCAGGTCGTTTCGGTCGACATGGACGACCAGTCCTGCTGGCCCATGCCCCCCGAGGTGATCGAGACGATCCTGGCCAACCTGTTGCTCAACGCCATCCAGCATGGCGGGCCTGGCGACATCGCCCTGCATCTGGACGATCGCGGCCTTCGCCTCTCCAATCCCGGTGCCGACGGCGCCGAGGCGGCGGGCTTCGGGCTCGGCCTCGAGCTCGTGCAGCGCCTGCTGGAACGTTTCGGCTGGCGCCTGGAACGAAGTGGCGCGACCCGGCACCTGGCTCGCATCGGGCCAGCAGACGCGTTCGATCCGTCGCACTGCTAGAGTGCCCGCGCAGGAGGCAATCCATGGAGTATTTGCTCGTCACGCTCGACCTGGTCGGCACCTTCGTGTTCGCGCTCAGCGGCGCGCTGGTCGGCGTGCGCCATCGGCTGGACCTGTTCGGCGTGCTGGTGCTTTCCTTCGTCGCGGCCAACGGCGGCGGCGTGATGCGCGACACCATGATCGGGGCGACGCCGCCGGCCGCGCTGCAGGACTGGCGCTACGTCGCGATCTCGATCGCGGCCGGGCTGCTGACGTTCTGGCGCGCGGGTGCGATCGAGCGCTGGCGCAACCCGGTGCAGACGCTGGACGCGGTGGGCCTGGGCGTGTTCGCGGTCGCGGGTGCGCTCAAGGCGCAGGCCTTCGGCCTCGGGCCGGTCGGCGCGATGCTGCTGGGCATGCTCACCGGCATCGGCGGCGGCATGCTGCGCGACGTGCTGGTGGCGCAGGTGCCGACGGTGCTCAAGGCCGAGCTCTACGCCATCGCCGCGCTGGTCGGCGCGGGCGTGGTGGTGCTGGGAACGACGCTGTCGCTGCCGCTGACCTGGGTCGTCGTGGCCGGCGTGCTCAGCTGCACGGGGCTTCGACTTTTTGCGATTCGCCGTGGCTGGAAGCTGCCGGTGGCGCGGCCGCCTGGCTGAGTGCGGCGGGCCGGCAAAGCCCTGATTCTTCGATGTTTCCGGGGCATGCGAAGCTGGCCAAGGCCGATGCCGGCGCGCTTTCCCGTTTCATTGCGGAAGCCTGCTTTCATTGTTGTTGCGCCCCCCGGCGAGGAGTAGTTTCGCCGCACGCGGGGACTGTCTCCCCGTGACCAGGGGATAGCCATGAAGCTAGTCACCATCGGTATCAGCCTCGCGCTCGCCTTCGCCGGAAGCGCCCACGCCGCCTGCAGTGCCTCCGACCAGGCGGCCCTCGAGAAACTCGACCACGACTGGAGCGACGCCGCCACCCGCGGCGACAGAAAAGCGCTGGAGGCGCTTTACAGCGACGCCTACCAGGACCTGACGCCTGGCAGCGGCGGCGACAAGAAGAGCGCGATCGACGGCGCGGTCGAGGCCGCGGGCTCGCCGCAGCCCAAGTCCGACTTCTACGCCATCTCCTGCAATGGCGACAGCGCCCTGGTCACCCACCGCAACGTCTTCACCGAAGGCGAGGGCGACGATGCGATGCATTACTACGCGCGCAGCATCCACCACTTCGTGCGCGAGGGCGGGCAGTGGCGGGTGATCGGCAACGCGGGCCATGCCCTGACCGACGCCGACGTGATCTCCTACCTCGACCTGGAGTGGAACATCGCCGACATGAAGGGCGACAAGGCCTGGTTCGAGCGCAACCTGCACGACGGCTTCCTGGGCATCAGCGGCCGCACCGGCCAGCCCGAGAGCAAGAAAGAGGCCATCGCGTCGGTCGGCACCAGCAAGCTCACCGAGGCCAGGACCACCGAACTGGGCGCGAACGTGATCGGCGATGTCGGCATGGTCACCGGGGTCTACCACACCCGCGGAACCGACGCCGAAGGCAAGGCCTTCCAGCGCCGCCACCGCTACATCGACACCTTCGTGCGCGAGGACGGCCGTTGGCGGATCATGACCTCGCAGGGCACCGAGATCCGCGACTGAGGGGACGCGGATGCCGGGGCAGGGCATCCGCGCTTTCCGGGGCGTCCGGGCCGGCTTCCCGCTGGGTTCAGGCCGGAGCTGCTATGAACGTCCCACGCTGCCCGCGCAGCGCTGGAACCGGCTCCCTGCCCGGATGCAACAAGGAGACGGCACCATGTCATTCGCACTGTTCCTGATCGGCTTGGCACTGGTGATGGGCGGCGTCGCCTGGGCGATGGTTACCGCAGGCATCGCCCCGCTCTACGTCGGCATCACCTGCCTCGTCGTCCTCGGCGTCGGCATCATGGCCGCCGTGTCGAAGACGCGCACGAAGGACTAGCCGGAGCGCGCCGGGCGCAAAGCCTCCGGCGCACGATGGCTGCAAGTCGGGATCCCGCAGGGCCCACGCACGTCGTGGGCCCTGCGCTTTTCAGGCGCCGGACCGCCGTGCTCGCGCGGGGATCAGCGATTGCCTGCGCGATAGGCGCGGATGCCGGCGGGCAGC
>CAZXTV010000272.1:0-3066 GCA_964643705.1 uncultured Arenimonas sp.
TCCGGGACAACAGGCCAAGCACCGGGCCCGGCGCCACGCCGCCGTACCAGCGCCGCAGCAGCCAGCGCTCGAGCGCGGCCTTCATCCGGCGTCCGGCTCGCGGAACTGCATGCGATGCAGGTGGGCGTAGAGCCCGCCCTTCTCCAGCAGGCTGGCGTGCGTGCCCTGCTCCACCAGCCGGCCACCGTCGAGCACCAGCACCTGGTCGGCGTGTTCGACCGTGGACAGGCGGTGGGCGATGACCAGGGTGGTACGGTCCGGGATCAGCCGGTTGAGCGCGTCCTGCACCAGGCGTTCGGACTCGGTGTCCAGCGCGGCGGTGGCCTCGTCCAGGATCAGGATCGGCGCATCCTTCAGCAGCGCCCGGGCAATGGCCAGGCGCTGGCGCTGGCCGCCCGAGAGCAGCCCGCCGTTTTCGCCGATCGTTGCCTGCATGCCGCCGGGCAGGCGTTCGATGAACTCCAGCGCGTTGGCCGCCGCGGCCGCACTGCGGATGCGCGTTTCATCGGCCGCGGCGTCGGCGCCATAGGCGATGTTGGCGGCGATCGAATCGTCGAACAGCATGACCCGTTGCCCGACCATGGCGACCTGCCGGCGCAGGTCGGCCAGGCGGTAGTCGCCGACCGCGTGCCCGTCCACCTGCACCTGGCCCTGGCTGGCCTCGTAAAAACGCGGCAGCAGCCGGATCAGCGTGGACTTGCCGCTGCCCGAACGGCCAACGATGGCGGTGACCGTGCCGGGCGCGGCGCGGAAGCTGATGCCCGCCAGTGCAGGCGTTTCCTGGCCGGGATAGGTGACGCTGACGTCGCGGAACTCGATCTCGCCGCGGGCGCGCGTCAGCGGGCGCTGGCCGGTATCGGCCTCGTCGGGCTCGTCGAGGATGGAAAACAGGCGGTCGGCCGCGGCGACGCCGCGCTGCACGACGCTCTGCACGTTGGCGATGCGCTTGAGCGACGGCAGCATCGCCATCATCGAGGTCAGGATCGCCACGAAGCTGCCGGCGGTCATGCGGCCCTGGCTGGCCTCGTGGCCGGCGACCAGCAGGATCACGGCCAGCGCCACCGCGGCCAGGGCCTGCACCAGCGAAGACGCGCCGGCGCGGGTGGCCTCGACCTTCACGCCCAGCCGCAGGTTCTGGCCGATCAGCTTGCGGTAGCGCGAGAGCTCGGCTTCCTGGGCGCCGTAAACCTTCACTTCCTGCTGGGCCGACAGCGCCTGTTCGGCGATCTGGGCCATCGACGCCACGCCGTCCTGGATGCCGCGGTTGATGCGCCGGTAGCGCCGCCCCACCACCGCCGAAATGCCGCCGATCAGCGGTGCCAGAACCAGCATCACCACGGTTACCTGCGGGCTGTACCAGAACATCACGCCCAGCAGCGCGATGATCGTCAGGGTGTCGGTGAGGATGGTCTTGAGCGCATCCGAACTGGCCTGGGTGACCTGTTCGGTGTCGTAGTTCAGGCGCGAGACCATGGCCGGTACCGGCTCGCGGTCGAAACGTTCGCTGGGCAGGCGCAGGTACTTGGCCAGGATGTCCTCGCGCAGGTCGCGCACCACGCTGCGGCCGGTCCGGGCCATGCCGTAGTCGGTGGCGAAGGTGGCGAAACCACGCAACACGAACAGCGCGACGATGGTCAGCGGGATCTTCCATTGCGAAGCTTCCGTCGGGTTGACGAAGGTTTCGTCCACGATCGGTTTCATCATCCAGGTGAAGGCCGCGGCCGCGCCGGCTTCGAACACCATGCCGATGCCCGCCGCCGCCAGCAGCGGCCAGTAGCGCCGTGCACGGGTGAGCAGCCTTCCGTAGACCGCCCAGGCCGAAGTTTCCGCACTCAAGGCTTGGCCTCGGGCGTGGTGGCGAGGTTGATGCGGGTGAAACCCAGCTGGCCCAGGCTGTCCATCACCGTCACCAGGTGCTGGGTCTGGGAGCGCGCGTCGGCGCGCACGACGATCTGGCGGGTGCGGTCCGCGCCTGCTTCGCTGGCGAGGCTGGCGCGCAGCGAGGCGGGGTCGGTCTTGAGCACTTCGTTGTTGCCGATGAAGATGCGGCCGTCGGCGTCGATCAGGACCGTCAGCGGCTGTTCGACCTGGACTTCGGCCCGCGAGTCGGTCTTGGGCAGCACGATCTTGAGCGCCGAACGGTGGTCGAAGGTGGTGGTGACCACCAGGAAGATGATCAGGCAGAACACCACGTCGATCAGCGAAACCAGGCTGATCTCCGGTTCGTCGGGAACCCGGCCGGTGCTGAGCCTCACGCCTTGCTGCCCCGCTTGGTCGCGCGCGGCGGCTTGCCGGGGCTGGCGGAGGGCTCCTCTTCCAGGGCGTCGAGCAGGGCCGTGGCCTGCTGTTCCATCTCGACCACGTATTCGGTGATCCGGCCGCGCAGGTAGCGATGGAAGATGACCGCCGGGATCGCCACGCACAGGCCGGCCGCGGTGGAGATCAGGGCCTGGCCGATGCCGCCGGCCAGCCGGTTGGCGTCACCGACGCCGGCGGTGAGGATGTCGAGGAACATCTCGATCATGCCGAACACCGTGCCCAGCAGGCCCAGCAGCGGCGTGACCGCGGCGATGGTGCCGAGCGTGTTCATGAAGCGCTCCATCCGGTGCGCGACGTGGCGGCCGACGTCCTCGATGCGTTCCTTGATCAGCTCGCGCGGGCGGTGGCGGACGTCGAGCCCGGCCGCCAGCAGCTCGCCCAGCGGGGAGTTCTTGCGCAGCACGTCGATGTGCTTGGGGTCGAGCACCCGGCCCCGGGCCCATTCGCGGACTTCCTCGCCCAGGCCGGGCGGCAGTACTTCCTTGCGACGCAGGCTCCAGAATCGCTCCAGGATGATGGCCAGGGCCAACACCGCCAGGAGGATGATGGGCAGCATCACCCAGCCGCCCGCTTTGATCAGTTCCAGCACGCCTCACCTTTCGGGTTCTTGCCTGCCGATAGCATAGCCTGCCCCGCCCGGGCCGGCATGGCGCCAGTAGCGTGGGCGGTCCTGGCGCATTCGTTCGCGCAGCGTGATGCCGCCGCGACCGAGCCGGACGCTGATCGCGCCGCTGCCGGCGCTGTCGT
>CAZXTV010000273.1:0-3063 GCA_964643705.1 uncultured Arenimonas sp.
CTGGTGTTCCTGGACCCGCCCTTCGCAAGCACGCTGTGGCAGCCGGCGGCCGCGGCCCTGGCGCCGTGGCTGGCAGCCGGGGCACTGATCTACGTCGAATGTCCACGCAACGTGGTGCCATCGCTGCCCCAGGGCTGGACCCTGCACCGCGAAGGCGAGACCCGGGACGTGCATTACGCGCTCTATCGCGCCGGAGACTGATACACTTTGGCGCACTCCAACCCGCAGGGCGACTGATCGGCATGAGCCAGGCCCGAACCCGTGTCGCGGTTTATCCGGGCACGTTCGATCCCATCACCAACGGACACATCGACCTGGTCGCCCGCGCGGCCCCGCTGTTCGACAAGGTGGTGGTGGGCATCGCCGAAAGTCCGGGCAAGAGCCCCGCCCTGCCGCTGGCCCAGCGGGTGGACCTTGCCCGCATCGCGCTCGCCGGGCACGACAACGTCGAAGTCGTCGGCTTCCATTCCCTGCTGGCCCATTTCGTGCACGAAATAGGCGCCGGCGTGCTGCTGCGCGGCCTGCGCGCGGTGTCGGACTTCGAATACGAATTCCAGATGGCCAGCATGAACCGCCACCTGATCCCGGACGTCGAGACCCTGTTCCTGACCCCGGCCGAACAACACAGCTTCATTTCTTCCAGCCTGGTGCGCGAGGTTGCGCGTCTCGGCGGCGATGTTTCCGGGTTCGTGCACCCGGCCGTCGCGACCGCCCTGGCCGCCAGGTGGAAGCAGCCGCAGTAGTACACATTCAACATAAGAGGTATCGCCATGACCCGTGCTCTGATTCCCGTCGCCCTGTTGCTTTCCGCCCTGGTGCTTACGGGCTGCAAGAAGGAAGAGGAAGTCGCCGCCGCGCCCGTCGAGCTCACTGCCCCGGCCAGCACCGATGACGCCGAATGGAAGGCCTACCTGGGCCAGGTGATCGGCCGTAACCAGGAAGGCGTCACCGACCGCGTGTTCTCGTATTACCTGCCGGTCGGCAGCGACACCCCGGCCGAAGGCGACCAGGACGGCAAGACCATGTTCGACCGCCAGCTCGAGAACGTCACCATGGTCGTGCAGCGCACCGTGCTGCCGGGCAACATGCTGGCCTTCGGTTCGCCCGACAGCACCAAGTTGGCCGACCTGGTGGTGATGTCCTTCACCGACGCCGACCCGAACGCGCTCACCGGTTCGCAGGTGCTGTTCATCGGCAACGCCGCGGACAGCGACCGCGTGAAGGCGGCGGTGGAATCCGCTGGCGGCAAATACGTGTTCGTCGAGGCCAAATAAGCCTCGTCGTGCCCCCGCGGGCCCGCCGCTTGCCGGCGGGCCCCGGCCAATGACGGGACGAAGCCCATGTCCCTGCTGATCAGCGACCTCTGCATCAACTGCGACGTCTGTGCGCCGGCCTGCCCGAACACGGCGATCTCGCAGGGCGAGGTGATCTACGAGATCAACCCGGCCCTGTGCACCGAATGCGTGGGCCATTTCGACGAACCACAGTGCGTGGTCGTCTGCCCGGTCGAGTGCATCGACCTCGATCCGGGGTTTCCCGAATCCCGGGACCAGCTGCTGGACAAGTACCACGCCCTCACGAAAGGAAAGTCCGCCGCATGACCCGTTTCCTGCTGCCCCTGCTGCTGGCGCTTTCGCCGCCGGCCCTGGCCGACGCGCCCAAGCGCCCGGCGACGCCGGTCGAGGCCGGTATCGCCAGCGCCAATGCCTACGCCACCGACGCCGGCATGGAAGTGCTCGCCAAGGGCGGCAATGCCTTCGACGCGGCGATCGCGGTCAGCGCGACGCTGGGGCTGGTCGAACCGGAAAGCTCGGGCCTTGGCGGCGGCGGTTTCATGCTGCTGCGCATCGCCGGCGAAGGCCGCGATGTTTTCGTCGACGCCCGTGAACGCGCGCCCATGGCCGCCACCCGCGACATGTTCCTGGACACAGACGGCCAGGCCAATCGCGAAAGGTCCGTGAACGGCGCGCTGGCGGCGGGCATTCCCGGCCTGCCCGCGGGCCTGGACCACCTGGCGAAGAACTACGGCCGCCTGCCGCTGTCGCAATCGCTGGCGCCGGCGATCCGGCTGGCCCGCCAAGGCTGGAAGTTCGGGCCGAAGAATTCGTCGTTTCTGGGCTATCGTCGCGACGTGCTGGCGCGCAGCCCGGCGGCCGCCAAGCTTTTCCTGCGCGCGGGCAAGGTGCCGGAAGAAGGCACGCTGATGCGCAACGAAGACTACGCGCGCACGCTCGAACTCCTGGCCGCGAAGGGTGCCGACGGTTTCTACCAGGGCGCCTACGCCCGCCGCCTTGCAAGGGGCGTGCGCGACGCCGGCGGCATCTGGACCGAAGACGACCTGGCCCAGTACGCCGTCGTCGAACGCGAACCCCTGCGCATCAGCCACCGCGGCTTCGAGATAATCACCGCGCCGCCGCCGTCCTCGGGCGGCGTCGCCCTGGCGACGATGCTCAAGGTGCTTGAAGGTTACGACTACCCCCGCCTGGGCAAGGTCGAGCGCAGTCACCTGTTCATCGAAGCCATGCGTCGCGCCTACCGCGACCGGGCGCTGTACCTGGGCGACCCCGATTTTGTCCAGGCACCGGTCGGCATGCTGGTCTCGGACGCCTATGCCGCGGGCCTGCGTGCGTCCATCCACCCGGCCAGGGCCACGCCCAGCGAGCTGCTGCCGGGCGTGGACGCGCAACCGCTGCGCCCGGACACCAGCCATTTTTCGGTGGTCGACACCGAAGGCAACCTGGTCGCCGTCACGCAGACGGTGAACCTGCCCTACGGCAATGCCCTGGTGGTGCCGGGCACGGGATTCCTGCTCAATAACGAGATGGACGATTTTTCGGTCAAGCCGGGCGTGCCCAACGCCTTCGGCCTGGTCGGCGACGATGCCAATGCCATCGCCCCGGGCAAGCGCCCCCTGTCCTCGATGACGCCCAGCTTCCTGGTCGGCCCGGACCGCACCGCCGTGATCGGCACGCCCGGCGGCAGCCGCATCATCACCATGGTGCTGCTGGGCCTGGTCGAACTGATGCAGGGCCAGGACGCCCAGGCGACGGCCGCGGCGCCGCG
>CAZXTV010000274.1:0-3049 GCA_964643705.1 uncultured Arenimonas sp.
ATCAACCGGCTGCTGACCCGCCCGGCCCTGGCCGACCGCAAGCCCGAGGACCCGCGCGCCCTGATCCTGGCGCCGACCCGCGAGCTGGCCATCCAGATCCACAAGGACGCCGTGAAGTTCGGCTCCGACCTGGGCCTGCGCTTCGCCCTGGTCTACGGCGGCGTCGATTACGACAAGCAGCGCGAGCTCCTGCAGCAGGGCGTGGACGTCATCATCGCCACCCCCGGCCGGCTCATCGACTACGTCAAGCAGCACAAGGTCGTTTCCCTGCACGCCTGCGAAGTCTGCGTGCTCGACGAAGCCGACCGCATGTTCGACCTGGGCTTCATCAAGGACATCCGCTTCCTGCTGCGGCGCATGCCGATCCGCACCGAACGCCAGACCCTGCTGTTCAGCGCCACGCTCAGCCACCGCGTGCTGGAACTGGCCTACGAACACATGAACGAGCCCGAGAAGCTGGTCGTCGAAACCGAGACGATCACCGCCGCCCGGGTCCGCCAGCGGGTTTACCTGCCGTCCGACGAAGAAAAGATCCCGCTGCTCATCGGCCTGCTCACCCGCAGCGAAGGCCAGCGCACCATGGTCTTCGTCAACACCAAGGTCTGGGTCGAACGCGTGGCCAAGGCGCTTGAACGCGCCGGTTTCCGCGTCGGCGTGCTCTCGGGCGACGTGCCCCAGAAGAAGCGCGAAACCCTGCTGGGCCGCTTCCAGAAGGGCCAGCTGGACCTGCTGGTGGCCACCGACGTCGCCGCCCGCGGCCTGCACATCGACGGCGTGTCGCACGTCTACAACTACGACCTGCCCTTCGACGCCGAAGACTACGTGCACCGCATCGGCCGCACCGCCCGCCTGGGTGCCGAAGGCGACGCGATCAGCTTCGCCTGCGAGCGTTACGCGATGTCGCTGCCCGACATCGAGGCCTACATCGAACAAAAGCTGCCGGTCGAGCAGGTCACCGCCGAACTGCTGGTGCCGATGCCGCGCACCCCGCGTCCGGTCGACGGCGACGAGGCCGGCGAAACCGAAAGTGTCAGCGCCATCTACCGCGAGGTCCGCGAGGCCAAGGCCGCCGAGGACGAACGCCGCGGTGGCAGCCGTTCGGGCAGTCGCTCGGGTGGCCGCGAAGGTGGTCGTTCCGGAAGCGGCGGCGGCCGTGGTGCCGGCGCCGGCCCGCGCCGCGAGCGCCGTCCGGCCGCGGGCGAAGGCGCCGAAGGCGTCGCCGCTGCGCCGGCGCCCGCCGCCAGCGAGTCCCCGGTGGCCGATGCCGCCGTCGAACGCCCGGCGCGCCGTCCGGCCCCGTCGTCGCCGATGCTGGAAGACCCGAACGCACCGGCCCGCAAGCGTCGTCGCCGTCGCCGGGGTCGTCCGGTGGGTGAAGAAGGCGCCGAGGCCGGAGCCAGCGCTCCGCGCGGCGACGCGCCGCGCAAGGAACCGTCCCGCAGGAAGCCCGACGCCAAGCCCGCGGCCAAGCCGGCCAAGCCCGCCACCGAGGCCAAGCCCTCGCTGCTGGGCCGCATCAAGGCCGGCCTGAGCTCCCTGGTCAAGCGCAACCCGCCCTCGAAACACTGACCGCCCCGCGCCCGCATGGCCCTGCTGCGTTTCGACAACGTCACCAAGACCTACGCGGGCAGCGCGCCGGCGCTGAGCGACGTCAGCTTCGCGGTGGAAGAGGGCGAAATGCTCTTCGTCACCGGGCACTCGGGCGCCGGCAAGTCCACCCTGCTGCGCCTGGTGCACCTGTCCGAACGCCCCAGCCGGGGCACCGTGCTGGTGAACGAACGCAACCTCGCCAAGGTGCGTGGCCGCAAGGTGCCGCTGCACCGGCGCCAGGTCGGCGTGGTCTTCCAGGACCACCGCCTGCTGACCGACCGCAGCGTCTTCGACAACGTCGCCCTGCCCCTGCTCATCGCCGGCACGCCACGTTCGGAAGTCGGCAAGCGGGTGCGCACGGTGCTCGACAAGGTCGGCCTGGGCGAGCGCGAGCGCGCACTGCCGCTGCAGCTTTCCACCGGTGAACAGCAGCGCGTGGGCATTGCCCGCGCCCTGGTCGCCCAGCCCCAGCTGCTGGTCGCCGACGAACCCACCGGCAACCTCGACCCGCAGCTGGCCGCCGAGATCATGCAGCTCTTCGCCGCGCTGCCGGCGTCGGGCACCACGGTCATCATCGCCAGCCACGACCTGGCCCTGGTCAAGCGCATGCGCCAGCGCGTGCTGGTGCTCGACCACGGCAAGCTGGTGGACGACATCTCGCCCGAGGACCTGGCGGCATGACCGCCAAGGCCGAAAGCCGCCCGCGTCCCGCCGCCGCCGAACGCGTGAAGTCCGGTGGCCTGGGCGGCCGCCTGCGCGCCTGGCGCGAACAACACCTGTATTCGCTGTTCTCCAGCCTGGGTCGCCTGCTGCAGCGGCCGGTGGCCACCAGCCTGACGATCGGCGTGATGGCCGTGGCCATCGCCCTGCCGCTGGGCCTGGCGCTGGCGCTGGGCAACCTCGAGCGCTTTTCCGGCACCGTCAGTGAATCCCGGGAGATCGGCGTTTTCCTTGCCGCGGATGTCGGCGGCGACCGGGTCGCGGCGCTCTCGGAAGAACTGCGTGCCCGCCCCGACGTCGCCGCGGTGGCCGTGCGCACGCCCGAGGACGGTCTGGCCGAGTTCCGCGAAATGAGCGACCTCGCCGGCGCGCTCGAGGTGCTCGAAGGCAATCCGCTGCCCTACGTGCTGGTGGTGTCTCCGGCCGGCGACGACGACGGCAGCGCCCTGGCCGGCGCCCTGCGCGAGCTGCCCGAGGCCGAGGTGGTCCAGCACGACGCCGTCTGGCGCCAGCGCCTGACCGCCTGGCTGGCCTTCGGCGAACGCGTGGTGCAGGTGGTGGCCGTGCTGCTGGGCCTGGGCGTGCTGCTGGTGGTGGGCAATACGGTGCGCCTGGACATCGGCGCGCGCAGCGAGGAAATCGCCGTGCTGCAGCACCTGGGTGCCACCGATGGCTTCGTGCGCCGGCCATTCTTGTACCTGGGCGCCTGGTATGGCCTGGGCGCGGGCGCGCTGGCGCT
>CAZXTV010000275.1:0-3048 GCA_964643705.1 uncultured Arenimonas sp.
AGTCGCGGTCCCGGACGGCGTCGGGGTCGTCGTAGAAGTAGTGTTCGAACAGGTACAGCAGGACGTCCAGTATGGTCTCTTTCATTACCCTCAGCCTGCGCCAATCGGCGCGATGGGAAGGTCAGGGGTGCCGGGCGAAGCGGCCATTGTCGGCGACCACCCGCCCATCCAACTCCATGACCAGCAGCATGGAGGACAGTTCGGCCACCGTCAATCCTGTGCGGCGGACCAGTTCATCCAAAGGGGTGGGGTCGTGGCCCAGGGCGGACCACAAGCGCTTGTGGTCGGCGGTGTCGCCAGGCTGTCCGCCGGCTGAGCGGCTGGCGGGCCTTTGTGCAGCCTGCACGGGGTGGCTTTCCGAAGGTTCCAGGCGACTGCGCAGGTCGGCGGCGAGGCTGGCGGCCAGCGGCTGCAGCGCCTCGATGACCTGGTCGGGGCATTCCACCAGGGTGGCGCCGTCCCGGATCAGGCGATGGCAGCCGCGCGCCACCGGGTTGTCCACCGAGCCGGGCAGGGCAAATACTTCCCGTCCGGCTTCACTGGCCAGGCGGGCGCTGATCCGCGCCCCTGAGCGCAGCGCCGCCTCCAGCACCACCGTGCCCAGGGACAGGCCCGCCACCACGCGGTTGCGGCTGGGGAAATGGCTGGCGATGGCCGGGGTGCCCGGCGGGTGTTCGCCCAGCACCAGGCCTTCGGCGGCGATGCGCGCCATCAGCGCGGCGTTGCCCGGCGGGTAGACCAGGTCCAGGCCGGTGCCGACCACCGCCAGCGTACGCCCGCCGACCGCCAGCGCCCCGGCGTGTGCGGCCGCGTCGATGCCTTCGGCAAGGCCGCTGGTGACCGCCCAGCCGGCGCCGGCCAGGGTGGCGGCGAACCCGTGCGCGCGCTGGCGCCCCGCCGGACTGGGCCGGCGACTGCCCACCAGGGCCACCTGCGGGTGCCAGAGCAGGCCCGGGTTGCCGTGCAGGAACAGCAGCGGCGGCGGCCAGGGGGTTCGCCGCAGCAGGGCGGGGTAGTCGGGCGAGCCCCAGGCCAGCAGGTGCCTGCCGGGCTTGTCCAGCCAGGCCTGGTCGCTGGCGAGCAGGCGCGGGCAGGGGCGGGCCAGGGCCTCCCGGCAGGCCAGCGGCAGCCCGGCGCCGTGGCGGGCGGCGGCAAGCGCGGCGGCAGGTTCGGGGTGGGTGGCCAGCAGGTGCCGGAGCAGGGCATCGGGCAGCCTGGCGCGGGCCAGCACCAGCAGGGCGTCGTGGTTTTCCATGGCCCGGACAGCATCGCGGCGCCCGAAGGCGCCGCGATGTAGGCAAAACCCTGAAGCCGGCGTCGGCTTATTCGGTGGCGTCCGGATGCTTGAGGCGGTCGCCGTGGTGCACCGGGCGGATACCGTTCATGACCAGCGCGTAGGCAACCTTGTCGAAGGTGCGGAAGACCATCAGGTTGCCGACGAACTCGTCCGGCAGGCGCACCTTGTCGGCCCGGGCCGCCGAGCCGCTGCGATGGGCGACGGTGTCGGGCACCAGGGTGCCTTCGTTCCAGATCGACATCACATGGCCGTTGCGGATGCCGTCCCGGGCGCCCGCCGAGATGGCGACCACCAGGTTCGGGCCGGCCTGCAGGCCGTCGGCCACGGCCAGGATGCGGGCGCCAGGCGGCACCACGTCCGGCGCGCGCGGCAGGAACTGCAGGTCGTAGGGCTGCGCTTCGGAGGGCATCACGCGATCGCCGACGCGGATTTCGCGGCCTTCGTCACGCAGCACGACGGTGGCCACTTCGCCCTGCACCCGGGTGACTTCGCCGGTTGCATGGATCTGCAGCTCGTAGCCGAGCTTTTCGCCGGTGGCTTCGCCGAAGCCGGGCGGCACCGTCCAGTGCGAATGGTGGCGATCGCCGCGGAAGTCGAGCGGGGTGGCGCCCGGGAGGTTGCGCTTGTTGCCACCCCCGAAGACGTTCACCGGGCGGGCGAGGTCGACCACCATGCCCGGCGCCGCGCCCTGCAGGCCGCGTACGTAGACCAGCTGGCCGGCGACGCTGTAGAGACGGTCGTCTTCGGTGCCGATGACGTAAGGCAGGACCTTGGGGTCTTCGACCACGGTGAAGTGCTTGAGCAGCGCCTCGATCTCCGACAGCGGGATGGTGTCCACCGCCTCGCCGACCTGCGGGCCATCGGCACGGATGCGCGGCTCGCCGTCGATATAGACCAGGCTAAGGACCTGGCCCGGGAAGATGAGGTGCGGATTCTGCACCTGCGGGTTGGCCTGCCAGATTTCCGGCCAGAGCCAGGGCTTCTGCAGGAAGCGCCCCGCGATGTCCCAGAGGGTGTCGCCCCTCTTCACCACGTACGTGGTTGGGTGGTCTTCGCGAAGGTCGACCGCAAGAGCGGCCGCCGCGAAGGTGAGCAACATGGCAGCAGTAACTGCAAGAAGCCGTTTAAGCATGGCGGCTATCCACCTGATTTCCCCGGACAGGTTGGGCGACTATAGCCCAAACCCGGCCCCGGATTGCAAGCCCGCCGGAGGTATACTGTCGTGCCGGCCCCTTGAGGTCCGGTTCCTTGTTCCCCATCTTTCCGTCCATGGCCAAGCTCCCTATCCTGGAATTCCCCGATCCCCGCCTTCGAACGGTCGCCAAGCCGGTCGAAACCGTCGACGACACGCTGCGGGTCCTGGTGGACGATATGTTCGAGACCATGTACGCGGCCCCGGGCATCGGGCTGGCTGCGACCCAGGTCGACGTGCACCAGCGCCTCCTCGTCCTAGACGTAAGCGAGGACCAGAGCCGGCCAATGGTGTTCATCAATCCCGAGATCCTCTCCGCGCAGGGCCATCAGGTCTACCAGGAAGGCTGCCTGTCGGTGCCGGGCATCTACGCCGACGTCAAACGCGCCGATTCGGTGCGGGTGAAGGCCCTGGACCGCGACGGCAAGGAATTCGAGATCGAAGCCGACGGCCTGCTGGCCGTCTGCATCCAGCACGCAATGGACCACCTGGCCGGCAAGGTCTACGTGGACTATCTCGCGCCGCTCAAGCGCGAACAGGTCCGCAAGAAGCTCGCCAA
>CAZXTV010000276.1:0-2614 GCA_964643705.1 uncultured Arenimonas sp.
GGCGCCTGCCTGATGGCCGAACCGGCCCTGGTGGCCGACTGCGTCAAGGCCATGGTCGAAGCGGTGTCCGTGCCGGTGACGGTCAAGCACCGCATCGGCATCGACAGGAACGAGGACTACGGCTTCGTGCGCGACTTCGTGGGACAGGTGAGCCGGGCAGGCTGCCGCGTCTTCATCGTGCACGCGCGCAACGCCTGGCTCAAGGGCTTGTCGCCCAAGGCCAACCGGGAGGTGCCGCCGTTGCGATACGAGACCGTGCACCGGCTCAAGCGGGACTTTCCGCGGCTGAGCTTCGTGCTCAACGGCGGCATCACGACCGAGGCGCAGATCGCCGAGCAACTGCGCACGCTCGACGGCGTGATGCTGGGCCGCGAGGCGTATCACAACCCCTGGTCGATGGCCCACTGGGACGAACGCTTTTTCGGCCAGCCGGCGGCGGCACGGGACCGCGACCAGGTCGAACAGCAGATGGTCGACTACATGGCGCGCGAATCACGCGCGCATGGCACGCCGTGGAGCGTCATAGCCCGCCACATGCTCGGCCTGCGCCACGGCTTGCCCGGAGCGCGACGCTGGCGCCAGGTCTGGAGCGACCACCGGCTGCGCGATGTTGCGCCCCAGGAGGTGATGCGCCTGGCCCATGAGGACACCCACACCCGGGTGGTGGCAGCGGAAGCGCTGCATGCCTGAGGCAAACCAGCAGCATCCGCAGCAGCAACTGGCGTTCACGCTGATCTGGCTGGTGCCGTCCTTGTGGACGGTCAACTACATCGTCGCGCGCATGGCGCCCGGCGTCATCGGGCCCTACCTGCTTGCGCTCGGTCGCTGGGCCATTGCCGGCGCGGTGCTGGTGGCCTTGTGTGCACCGGAGTTGTGGCGCGAACGCCGCCATATCGCCGCCCATTGGGGCCAGTATCTGGTCCTGGGCGCGCTGGGCATGCTGATCTGCGGCGCCTGGGTCTACCAGGGTGCGCGGTCCACCGGCGCGATGAACATCGCACTGATCTATGCCGCTTCGCCGGTGATGATCGCACTCGGTGCCGGCCTGTGGCTGGGCGAGGCGTTCGGCAAGCGCCAGGCACTGGGAGTCGCGCTGGCATTAGCGGGCGTGCTGCACGTGATCGTGCGCGGGCATTGGCTGGCGCTGGCTGACCTGCAATTCGTCGCCGGCGACGCATGGGTGCTGGCGGCGACGATCTCCTGGGCGGCCTTCGCCCTGCTGCAAAAGCGCTGGCCCAGCCCGCTGAGTGCCACCGCGCGCCTGGCAACCATCTGTGTCTTCGGCGTGGCGACGCTGGTCCCGTTCACACTCTGGGAGCTGACCCAGCCCGACCTGCTGGTCTGGGGACCCGAGGCGCTGTGGCTTGTGCTTGCCGTGGCCGCGATGCCCGGCCTGGGCGCCTACTGGATCTACGGATGGGCCCAGCGCATCGTCGGCGCGAGCCGGGTGGCCGTGGCCCTGTACCTGGGGCCGTTGTATGCGTCCATCGGCGCCTGGTGGATGCTGGGCGAGCCGCCCGGTTGGCACCACCTGGTAGGTGCGATGCTGATCCTGCCGGGCGTGTTCCTGGTCACGGCAGCACGCGGCCGCTAGGCGATTCGCGGTCGCCTGCATGTGCGCCCAGGCGCCTGCCGCCGGCATCGGACCGGAGAGCCGCGCTCACGCGGCCGCTTCCAGCCCGTTCTCGAAGTGCCGCTTCATGGCCCGCGCAGCGGCAGCCGCATCCCGGGCGAGCAGGGCGTCCATCACCGACTGGTGTTCGTCCAGCGACTCCTGGATGCGACCCTGCTTGAGCAGGGAATGCTGGCGGTTGAGCTTCATGACCTTGCGCAGATCGGTCGACAACTGCCGGCTCCAGCGGTTGCGGGCGATGTCCAGCAGCCGCATGTGAAACTGCTCGTTGAGGGTGAAGAACGCGGTACGGCCACTCGGACCCTGCCGCGCCGCCTGCGCCAGTTCGGAGTGCATGGCCTGCAGTTCCGCCAGTTCGTCCGCGCTGGCCTGGGTGGCCACCAGGCCGGCCGCGTCGGACTCCAGCAGCGCGAGCACATGGTAGACATCGGCGAGGTCCTTCTCGGATACTTCGGTCACGTAGGCCCCGCGCCGTACCTTCATGGTCTCCAGGCCTTCGGTGGCCAGAACCTTGAGCGCCTCGCGCAGCGGGGTGCGGCTGATGCCATAGTCCTTGGCGAGCCTGAGTTCGTCGATCCAGCTGCCAGGCGGCAGTTCCCGGTTGAAAATGCGCTCACGCAACTGCTCTGCGACCTCTTGGTACAACGCTCGGGGAGCGAGGGATTGATCGGGCGTCATGCTTGGGTCCAGGCGGTAGGTGTCAGCTTGCCGGAAGATTTGTGAATTTATAATTATAAATAACGATACCCAATCCATACCAATCCCGTCCTGCCTGTCGACGAACATGACAGCCAGGAATCACAAGCCCGGAGGCTCGCCATGAGCAATAGCACGAAAATACAGACCCGACCGGCGAGCGCCGCAGACAACGACAAGCCGACCCTGGTGCAGTGGCAAGCCGCGGCCCGCAAGTCCGCCCCTGGCGGTGACCTCGAGGCCCTGAACTGGCACACACCCGACGGCATCACGGTTAAGCCGCTG
>CAZXTV010000276.1:2624-2976 GCA_964643705.1 uncultured Arenimonas sp.
ATACCGCCGAGGACCTGCGAGGCCTGGCCGACGCCGATACCTTGCCGGGTTTCGCGCCTTATGGGCGCGGTCCCCAGGCGACGATGTACGAGGTGCGGCCGTGGACCATCCGCCAATACGCCGGCTTCTCGACCGCCGAGGAATCGAATGCCTTCTACCGCAAGGCATTGGCGGCGGGCGGGCAGGGTGTGTCGGTCGCCTTCGACCTGGCCACGCACCGCGGCTACGACTCAGACCATCCGCGGGTGACCGGCGACGTCGGCAAGGCCGGCGTGGCGATCGACAGCGTCGAGGACATGAAGATGCTGTTCGACCAGATCGACCTGGCCAAGGTCAGCGTGTCGATGACGAT
>CAZXTV010000277.1:0-2707 GCA_964643705.1 uncultured Arenimonas sp.
CACCGCCGCCGAATAGACGCCCGACAGCGCCGCCCGGATCACCGCGACGCTGGCGATGGCGATCACCGCGAGTACCACCGTGACCAGCGCCAGCTTGCCGCCGCCGATCGCCGCCGCGCCGACCACCAGTGCGATCGACGCGATCACGACCAGGGTGGTCAGGATGCCGAAGGCGAGGCCGATGCCGACGTTGCCGGCGATGTTCTCGCCCCAGGTGCGCTTGAGCAGGGTCATGCTCTCCTTCACCGCGTCGATCCTCACACGCTTGCGCGACGGGGGTTTCTTCGATCGTGATCGGGCCGACGTCGCGCGTGACCAGGATCGGCACCACCAGGAAGGTGCCGACGGTCCAGGCCATGCCCAGCATGCCGATCAGGATCCGGCCGAACACGCCGGCGCGCTCGCTGGCGGCCTTGAGCAGCAGGCCGACGGTGGCGGCGATCGCGGCATAGCCCAGGATCACGCCGAGCTTGCCGCGGGCGATGCGCAGGCCATTGGCCACTGTCGGGTCGCCGCCCTCGAGGCGGATCATCGCGGCGCCGACCAGGGCGGTGTTGAAGAAGAAGATCACGAAGAACTGGCACAGGTAGAACAGGAAGCCGACCACCGCGCCGAGCACGCCGATTTCGCCGCCCTCAAACAGGCGCAGGCCGATCACCGGGACCGCGAACGAGGCCGCGACCAGCAGCGTGGCGATGCCGGAGATGACCGGGAACAGCAGCAGCTCCTTGTCCGAGCGAAGCACGGCGGCGCTGGCCTTCACCAAGGTCCAGCTGCGGGAAATCCTGTCGAACATGGCGGTGCACTCCCCTGAAGTTGCCGCAATTTTGAACCAACGGCGGCCGGTGGCAAGCGCCGATGGTCACCTCCGGCACGCCGTCTATAATCCCGGCACCGCGTTCGTCGGAAGCCTCCATGCCGGTTACTCCCCGCTTTTCCCTCGCCCTGGTGGCCTGTTTCGCGCTGGCCGGCTGCCGCTCCGAGCCCGCCGCGCCGACCGGCCATGACGACCCGGCCATCGCCGCGCCGGCACCGGCCTCGGCGTCGGCACCCTCGATCGAGGGCCGCGTCGCCGCGCATTACTTCGGGCGCCAGTGGCCCAAGAACTTCCTGTCGGGTTTCCGCCGCGAGCACGTGGACGCGGACTTCCGGCAGCTGGCCGCCGACGGCTTCGACACGGTGGTGCTGCTGGTGTCCTGGGGCGACTTCCAGCCGGTGCCCGACCCTTGCTGCACGTATGACGAGCGCGCCTTCGAACGCCTGCGCTTCCTGCTCGACCGCGCCGAGGCCCACGGGCTCAAGGTGATGCTGCGCCTGGGCTATGCCTGGAGCTTCCACCCGGAAGCCGGCGACTCCGGCGAACGCCAGCAGCTGCTGATGAACCGCCCGGCCCACCGCGAGGCCTATCGCCGCTTCCTGGCGCGGGTGTCGGGCGAGATCGCCGGGCACCCGGGCGTGGTGATGGCCTTCATGAGCTGGGAGGACCAGTGGCTGCGGCGCCTCGACGACAGCGTGCGCCCCGACTACGACGCCTACCTCGCGAGCCAGGGCATCACCGGGGCGGCGGATGCCCCGCTGCCGGGCCCGACCACGGACGCCGCGCGGTTCCATGGTTTCTGGGACTGGCTGGTCATCGAGAAACTGTATTCGCCGGCGCTGGCGCAGTTCCCCAACATCTCCTATGAAGTCCGCGTGGACCGCGAGCCGCGCTACGAGGCGGGCCCCGATGGCCAGCCGACGATCACCGAATGGCTGGCGCACGACGGCATGTACCGCCTACCCGAAGGCCAGCCGGTGACCGTGTACTGGGCGCCGTTCTGGGGCGCGCTCAACCAGGGTGAACAACTGCCGGCCGCGCAGAGCCTGCAGCTGCTCGGCGTGATGCTGGACGAAACGCAGGCCAAGAGCGGTGGGCGCCGGCTGTTCGTCGACCAGTTCAACTTCGTCGACAACACGCCGGGCCACGAGAGCAACGCGGTGCTGCGCCCGGACGAGATCGCGGCCTTCCTGCATCGCGCCGTCTGCGTGATGAAGGCCCGCGGCGTCGCCGGCTACGGCCTGTGGACCGTGCGCGATTACGCCGAGAACCCGCTGCACAACCCGGCCTTCGGCTACGGCCTGGAAGGCTGGCAGCTGGAGCGCGCCCGGAAAGGCGCCGCCCCGCCGCTGGAATCGCTGGCCAGCGGTGACTTCCAGCTGCGGCTGGGAGGCGGCGATCGCCTCAGCCAGCAGGTCCCGCCCCGCCACGGCCGGATGCCGCGCACCGGTGATGCGCTGCCCGACCGGGTCTGCGTGGAGGCCGACGTCCGCGCGCCCGGCGAGATCCTGGCGCGCGCCGGCGGCAAGCCCGTCCGGCTGGCCTTCGACGACACGGGCACCCAGCGCCGCTGCGCCGACCTGGCGCCGGTGCCGGACGAGCAGGGGCTGGCGTTCTCGCTTCAGCTGGCCGGCGGCGACCTGGCCCTGCGCGACGTGCAGCTGTTCGACCACGTGCAGTACGGCGGACTCTACGACCTGGACGGCCAACCCGGGCCGCTGCTTGCTCCGGTGCAGCGGATGAACCGTGATTTCAGGGCCGCGACGACGCCTGCCCGCTGCGTGGAATCACCCTAGGACCAGGGGGTCCGGGACCAGCCCGTCGCCGGACTGCGCCGCCCAGAGTTCGGCCAGGGACTGACCGGTAGTCGGCACGCGCAGATCCGGCGCC
>CAZXTV010000277.1:2717-2950 GCA_964643705.1 uncultured Arenimonas sp.
GTCAGCGGCTTGAGCACGAACGCATGCTGCAGCTCCGGCCGCGGCAGCTCGAGGTTGCCGGGCCCCTTCATGACCCGGTCGTCGTAGAACACGATGTCGATGTCAAGCGTGCGGCTGGAGAAGCGCGGCACGTCGCGGCGGCGGCCGTGGCGATCCTCCAGCGCGTGCAGCCAGTCGTTGAGTTCTGCCGGAGCGACGTCGCTCTCGATAACCGCAGAGGCGATGAGCAACTC
>CAZXTV010000278.1:0-2947 GCA_964643705.1 uncultured Arenimonas sp.
GAACAAGGTGTCCAGCCACGCGCGCTCTTGGGGGAGGCAGCCGGAGTTCTTCTGGTTCGAGGTCCAGTTCCTGATGTCCTTGCGGGTGTGCACGATGTTCCAGTCGCCGCAGATCACGTAGTCGCGGCCACTGGTCAGCCACTGGTCGAAGATCGGCGTGATCCAGTCCATGCAGCGGAACTTGTAGTCCTGGCGCACGTCACCCGACGAGCCGGACGGGAAATACAGCGACACCACGCTCAGCTTGCCGAAGCGCGCCTCGATGTAGCGCCCTTCTTCGTCGAAGTCCGGCCAGCCCAGCGCGGTAAGCACCTCGTCGGGCGCCTGCCGGCTGTAGATGCCCACGCCGCTGTAACCCTTCCTGGTGGTCGCGTCGCGGAAATGGGCGTGGTAACCGGCCGGACGCAGGTCGGGGGCGCCGAGCTGGTGTTCCTGGGCCTTTGTTTCCTGGACGCAGACGATGTCGGCGTCCTGCCCCGGCAGCCAGTCGAAAAAACCCTTGCTGGCTGCCGAACGAATGCCGTTGGCGTTGAAGCTGATGATTCTCAAGGCGGGGGGACCAGTGCGATTTGACGGAAAGGTTAGCCCAAACCCGCGCCAGCGCGGGTGCCGGCGGCGGGCCGGCTGTTGCACAATCGGGTTTTGCCCACCGGGTCGCCCCATGAAACCGCACCAGAGCCGCTTCCTGGACCTGGCGCTGGACCGGCAGGTCCTGCGTTTTGGCCAGTTCACCCTCAAGTCCGGCCGCACCAGCCCTTACTTCTTCAATGCCGGGCTGTTCGATTCCGGCGCGGCGCTCAAGGCCCTGGGCGAGTGTTACGCGGACGCACTGGAAGCCTCCGGCCTGGCCTACGACATGCTGTTCGGGCCGGCCTACAAGGGCATTCCGCTGGCCACCGCGCTGTCGGTGGCGCTGGCCGCCCGCGGCCGCGACGTGCCGGTGGCCTTCAATCGCAAGGAAGCCAAGGCCCACGGCGAAGGCGGCAGCCTGATCGGCGCGCCGGTGCGCGGCCGGGTGCTGGTGGTGGACGACGTGATCACCGCCGGCACCGCCATCCGCGAATCGATCCGGACGATCACCGACGCCGGCGGCGAACCCTGCGGCGTGCTGATCGCGCTCGACCGCCAGGAACGGGGCCAGGAAGGCGAGCGTTCGGCCGCCGAGGAGGTGACTGCCGAATTCGGCCTGCCGGTGTTTTCCGTCGCCGGACTGGACGAACTGCTGTCGCACGCCGACGAGCGGCCCGGGCTGGCCGGGCACAAGGACGCCCTGGTGGCGTATCGTGCGGCCTATGGAAGCCGTCGCTGAACGCCGGAGCCCCCGCATGAAGACCAAACTCGCCTGCATCGCCCTTGCCCTTCTGCTGGCCTCCGGCGCCGCCGCCCAGGAAGAGGAAAAGGCCAAGAAGCTCTACCGCTGGGTGGACAAGGACGGCAAGGTCCAGTTCTCCGACACCCTGCCGGCCGAAGCCATCGAACAGGCCCGCACCGAAATCAGCGCCAGCAGCGGCCGCACCACCGGCGAGGTCGAGCGCGCGCTCACCCCCGAAGAACAGGCCGAAAACGAGCGCCTGGCCGCCGAGCGCGAGATCCAGCGCCGCTCCGACGAAAAGGAGCGCCAGACCGAGGAAGCGATGCTGGCCTCGTTCCAGACCGAGCAAGACCTGCGCCGTTCCTACGGCGTGCGCGTGACCCTGATGCAGGAAAACCTCAATGCCATCGAAGCGGGCATCGGCAGCCAGCGCAACAGCCTGACCAGCCTGCTGGCGCAGGCGTCAGAGGCCGAGCTGGACGGCCGCCCGGTCAACGCCATGCAGGCCTCCACCATCGGCGAACTGCGGCAGGAAATGGCCAAGCAGCAGAACATGCTGGTCATCAAGCAGGCCGAGCTGCTGAGGCTGGACCAGGAGCTCGAACACCTGGTCCAGCGCTTCCACAAACTCAAGGGCGGCACGCCGTCCGCGCCCGAAGCCGCTCCGCCGGCCGGGGAAAGCCCGACCGGCTGAACCGCCTCAGCCGTCTAGAACGGCAGCTGCAGCGAAGGATCGGTCGCCAGCAGCTGCTCGCGGAAGGCCGACTTGATGCGCTCGAGCGCCGCCTCGTCCTTGGCGTCGAAGCGCAGCACCAGCACCGGCGTGGTGTTCGATGCCCGCACCAGGCCCCAACCGTCGGGCCAGTCCGCGCGCAGCCCGTCGATGGTGGCCAGGCGCGCGCCCTCGAACTTCGCCTTGGCCAGGAACTCCTCGATGAAGGTGTACTGGCGGCCTTCCTCGACCTCGATCTTCAGCTCCGGCGTCGACACGCCCTTGGGCAGGGTGTCGAACACTTCCTGCGGCGTCTCGTTCCGGCTGGACAGGATCTCGAGCAGGCGGGCGGCGGCGTACATGCCGTCGTCGAAGCCGTACCAGCGTTCGCGGAAGAAGAAGTGGCCGCTCATCTCGCCGGCCAGTTCGGCTTCGGTTTCGCGCATCTTGGCCTTGATCAGCGAATGCCCGGTCTTCCACATCAGCGGGCTGCCGCCGTGGCGAAGGATGTGCATGGCCAGGTGGCCGGTGCACTTGACGTCGTAGATGATGCAGGCGCCCGGGTTGCGTTCGAGCACGTCGGCGGCGAACAGCATCAGCAGGCGGTCGGGGTAGATCATTTCGCCGCTGCGGGTGACCACGCCAAGACGGTCGCCATCGCCATCGAAGGCCAGGCCGATGTCGGCATTGACGCGTTTGACGACGTTGATCAGGTCCTGCAGGTTGGCCGGGTCGCTGGGATCGGGATGGTGGTGCGGGAAGGTGCCGTCCACTTCGCAGAACAGCGGCTCGACCTCGGCGCCGATCGCTTCGAGCAGCTGCGGCGCGAAGGCACCGGCGATGCCGCTGCCGCAATCCACCACGACCTTGAGCTTGCGCTCGATCTGGATGTCGCCGGCGATCTTGTTGATGTAGTCCTCTGC
>CAZXTV010000279.1:0-1496 GCA_964643705.1 uncultured Arenimonas sp.
CGCGCTTCGCCGGGGTCCAGTGTGTCGCCGTTGAACCGGTAATAGGCGGACACGCCGGCGCGGCGGTCGCGCACCAGGTCGGCTTCCTTCAGGCGGGCCAGGTGGGTGGACACGCGCGGCTGGGCCAGGCGGGTGATGGCGGCAAGCTCGGCGACCGTCAGTTCCTCGCCTTCGAGCAGGGCCAGCAGGCGGACCCGGGTGGGATCGGAAAGGACCTTCAAACAGGCCGACCAGGCGTCCAGGTCCATTATTTATCCTTCCATCCGGATTTAAAGATATGGCGAGGTTAGGCCGGCTTCCCGGGGGCGTCAAGCCGCGGCCGCGCGCGCTTCACGCCGCGTGGACCTGCCGACGACGGCGCCAGCCGCTACAATCGCCTCCTTGTCCGAAACAAACCGAGGGTGCCCCGTGGATTTCCGATTCACCGAAGAACAGCTGATGATCCAGGACGTCGCCCGGCGCATCTCCCGGGAAAAGATCGCCCCCAGCGCCGAGCACCACGACCGCACCGGTGAATTCCCGCTGGAAAACATCCGTACCCTGGGTGAAAACGGCCTGATGGGCATCGAAGTGCCGGCCGAATACGGCGGCGCCGGCATGGACCCGATCAGCTACGTCCTGGCCATGATCGAGATCGCGGCCGCCGACTGTGCGCACTCCACCATTGTTTCGGTGAACAACTCGCTGTTCTGCAACGGCATCCTCAAGTTCGGTACCGAAGAGCAGAAGCAGAAGTACGTGCGCGCGATCGCCGAGGGCAAGGAAATCGGCGCCTTCGCGCTGACCGAGCCGCAGTCGGGCTCCGACGCCACCGCCATGCGCTGCAAGGCCGTGCGCCAGGACGACGGCAGCTACCTGGTCAACGGCAAGAAGAGCTGGATCACCTCGGGCCCGGTCGCCAAGTACATCGTGCTGTTCGCGATGACCGACCCGGACAAGGGCGCCAAGGGCATCACGTCCTTCCTGGTCGACACCACCAAGCCCGGCTTCCATCGCGGCAAGACCGAACCCAAGCTCGGCATCCGCGCCTCGGCGACCTGCGAGATCGAATTCCAGGATTACGTCGTGGCCCCGGACGAAGTACTGGGCGAAGAAGGCCAGGGCTTCAAGATCGCCATGGGCGTGCTCGACGCCGGCCGCATCGGCATCGCCTCCCAGGCCATCGGCCTGTCGCGCGCCGCCTACGAAGCCACCCTGGAATACGTGCGCGAGCGCAAGGCCTTCGGCCAGCCGATCGGCGCCTTCCAGATGACCCAGGCCAAGATCGCCGACATGAAGTGCAAGCTCGACGCCTCGCTGCTGCTCACCCTGCGGGCGGCGTGGCTGAAGGGCCAGGACCAGCGTTTCACCACCGAAGCCTCGGTGGCCAAGCTCACCGCTTCGGAGGCGGCCATGTGGATCACACACCAGGCCGTGCAGATCCACGGCGGCATGGGCTATTCCAAGGAAATGGCGCTTGAGCGTTATTTCCGCGATGCCAAGATCACCGAGATCTA
>CAZXTV010000279.1:1506-2936 GCA_964643705.1 uncultured Arenimonas sp.
AATCCAGCGCCTGGTCATCGCCCGCAACGAAACCGGCCTGCGCTGAGTTCCGGCCCATACCCCGGCGTATCCGAAGCCCCGCTGAAGCGGGGCTTCTTTTTACGCGCCTTCGTGCTGGCCGGGCGTTGCCCCCGGGACTACAATTCACGTTTTACCCACGCCCCTGCGAGAAAGCAGCTGATGAACGCCCACGCCCTGGCCTCCGCCGAGTCCCTTGACGCCATTGCCGCCGCCCTGGCCGGCCCCGCGTCCCAGCCCGACAAGGACCTGCTGGAGGTGTTCACCCGAAGCTTCTATGCGCGGGTGCCCGACGACGAGCTGCGCAGCCGCGCGGCCGGCGAGTGGGCTGCGATCGCACGCAGTTTCCTGGACTTCGCGCGCGAGCGGGCGCCGGGCACCGTCCTGGTGTCCCTGGGCAGCCCGTCCCAGGCCAGCGATGGTTATGAAAGCACCCACACGGTCGTGCGCATCGTCAACGACGACATGCCATTCCTCGTGGACTCCGTGCGCATGGCGCTGTCGAAGTTCGACATCACCCTGCACCAGATCGCCCACCCGGTGATCACGGCGCGTCGCGACGCCGCGGGCAAACTGCAGGCGGTGGGCGAGGGCGAAGCCGAATCGCTGATGTACCTGGAAATCGACCGCCAGGCCGATGCCGGCGCCCTGGCGGCCATCGAAGACGCCATACGCGAGGCCCTGGGCGACGTGCGCTCGGCGGTCGCCGACTGGTCGCAGATGCGCGAGAAGATGCTGCAGATCGCCGGCGAGATCGAATCCCGCCCGATGCCGGTCGAGCCGGCCTGCCGCGCCGAGACGGAAGCCTTCCTGCGCTGGGCCGCCGACAACCATTTCACCTTCCTGGGTTACCGCGAATACGAAGTCGTGGACCGCGAACTCCGCGCCGTGCCGGACACTGGCCTGGGCCTGCTGCGTGGCAAGGACCAGCAGGCGCAGTCGCGCCCGATCACCGGCCTGGCCGCCGCCGACCTGCCGCCGGGCACGTCGCTCGACGTGCTCATCCTGACCAAGACCAATGCCCGCGCCACCGTGCACCGGCCCGGTTACATGGACTACATCGGCGTGCTGGCCTTCGACAAGGACGGCCGCGCCGTGCGCGAACAGCGCTTCCTGGGCCTGTACACCTCCAGCGCCTACAACCGCCGGCCCTGGGAAATCCCGATGGTGCGGCTGCGCCACGAACACGTGATGGCGGCCTCCGGCCTGGCCCCGACCAGCCACAGTGGCAAGGCGCTGCGGCACATCCTGGAAACCCTGCCGCGCGAAGAACTCTTCCAGTCCAACGCCGAAGAACTCCAGCGCACCGCGATGGGCATCCTTAGCCTGCAGGAGCGCGCGCGCACGCGTCTGTTCCTGCGCCGCGACCGCTACGGGCGCTTTTTCTCGGCGCTGGTCTACATCCCGCGCGA
>CAZXTV010000280.1:0-2895 GCA_964643705.1 uncultured Arenimonas sp.
CCGGCCAGCACCCCGGTGACCTTCGCGCACTGGGCCATGAACTCCGCATCGTCGACACCCTCGGGCTGCAGCACGTTGATGTGCAGGTTGCCGTCGCCGATGTGGCCGAACCACACCACTTCGAACTGCGGGTAGGCCGCGTCCAGCAGCTCGCGCGCCCTGGCCAGGAAGCCCGGCAGCGCCGCGATGCGCACCGAAATGTCGTTCTTGTAGGGCCGGTAGCGCGCCAGCGATTCGGTGATGCCCTCGCGCAGCCGCCACAGCTGCGCCGCCTGCGCCTCGCTGGCGGCCTGCACGCCGTCCACCACCCAGCCCTGCTCCAGGCAGTGCTCGAACGCGGCCAGGCCGGCGGCCTGCTGCGCCTCGTCGGCGGCGTCGTACTCGGTGACCACGTAGTAGGGGTAAACGGTTTCGAACGGGTTGCTGCCGCCATGCGCCAGCACGTGCTTGAGGCCGATGTCGGTCAGGAACTCGAAGGCCTGCAGCTCCAGCCGCGAGCGGAACACCGTGAACACCTGCATCAGCGCGTCGAAAGTGGGCAGCGCCAGCAGCAGGGTCTGCGCCGCCGGCAGCGGCCGCGTGAGCCGCAGCGTGGCCTCCACCACGATGCCCAGCGTGCCCTCGGAGCCGATGGCCAGGTGGCGCAGGTCGTAGCCGCTGGAGTTCTTCACCAGGCCGCGGCCCAGCGCGAGCAGCTCGCCGGTGCCGGTGACGAGCTTGAGCCCGGCCACCCATTCGCGGGTGTTGCCGAAGCGGATCACGCGGATGCCGCCGGCATTGGTGGCGATGTTGCCGCCGATGCTGCAGCTGCCGCGCGAGCCGAAATCGACCGGGTAGATCAGGCCCTGCGCCTGCGCCGCCTCCTGCACCGCCTGCAGCGCGGCGCCGGCCTGCACGGTGAGGTGGTTGTCCACCGGGTCGTAGCCCAGCACCTTGTTCATCCGTTCCAGGCTCAGCACCAGCTCGCCCTTGGCGGCCACGGCGCCGCCCGACAGGCCGGTGCGGCCGCCCGAAGGCACGATGGCCACGCCGTGCTCGAAGGCCCAGCGCACCACCGCCTGCACCTGCCCGATCGACGAAGGCAGCGCGATGGCCAGCGGCGCGGGCGTCCAGCGCCGGGTCCAGTCGCGGCCGTAGTGTTCCAGGTCGGCCGGATCGGTCTTGACCAGCAGGTCGGGCACGGCGGCGTGGAGGGAGGCGAGCAGCGGTTGGGTCATGGCGGGGCGTCGGCGGCGTGGAGGGTTGTTGCGGTGCAATGCACCCGACCAGCATAGTGCAGGAAGACGCCCGCTTCCCGACCCCGCCCCCATGACCAGCGCCAAGACCTCGTTCCCCCGGCAAGACATCCGCATCCTGCTGCTTGAAGGCATCAGCCAGAGCGCCATCGACGTGCTGCGCGGGGCCGGCTACACCAATATCGAGCACCACGCGAAATCCCTGCCCGAGGCCGAACTGCGCGCCGCGATCGCCGAGGCCCACCTGGTGGGCATCCGCTCGCGCACCCAGCTCAGCGCCGAGGTGCTGGCCGACGCCCGCCGCCTGATCGCCGTGGGCTGTTTCTGCATCGGCACCAACCAGGTGGACCTGGACGCCGCGCAGGCCGCCGGCATCCCGGTGTTCAATGCGCCCTATTCCAACACCCGCAGCGTGGCCGAGCTGGTGATTGCCGAAACCATCATGCTGATGCGCGGCGTGCCGCGCCGGAACGCCGAATGCCACCGCGGCGGCTGGAGCAAGACCGCCGAAGGCAGCCACGAAGTGCGCGGCAAGACCCTGGGCCTGGTGGGCTACGGCCACATCGGCACCCAGGTGGGCCTGCTGGCGGAAAGCCTGGGCATGCAGGTGCTCTTCCACGACATCGAAACCAAGCTCTCGCTTGGCAATGCCCGGCCGGCCGCCAACCTGGCCGAGCTGCTGGAACACAGCGACGTGGTGAGCCTGCACGTGCCGGAAACCCCGGCCACCCAGAACATGATCGCCGCCGCCCAGCTGGCGCGCATGAAAAAGGGCGCGCACCTGGTGAACGCCTCGCGCGGCACCGTGGTGGACATCGAGGCCCTGGCCGCGGCCCTGCGCAGCGGCCACATCGGCGGCGCCGCGGTGGACGTGTTCCCGGTGGAGCCCAAGGGCAGCGACGAGGCCTTCGAATCGCCGCTGCGCGGCATGGACAACGTGATCCTGACCCCGCACGTGGGCGGCAGCACGCTGGAAGCCCAGGACAACATCGGCACCGAAGTGGCGGCCAAGCTGATCCGCTACAGCGACAACGGCAGCACCCTGTCGGCGGTGAACTTCCCCGAAGTCTCCCTGCCCGGCCACGTCGGCAGCCGCCGCATCCTGCACATCCACCGCAACGTGCCCGGCGTGCTGTCGCTGGCCAACGACATCTTCCGCGACCAGGGCATCAACATCGACGGCCAGTACCTGCGCACCGACGCGAAGGTGGGCTACGTGGTGATGGACGTCACGGCGACGGAGCAACAGGCCGACGACCTACGCAAGGCCCTCTCGGAAATCCCGGGAACGCTCCGAACCCGCGTCCTCTACTGACCCCACCCGCCCTCTGTAGGAGGGCCTTCAGGCCCGAAGCTCTAGACGCTGTAATAACCCCGATACCACTCCACGAACCGCGCAATCCCCTCCTCCACCGCCACCTTCGGCCGGTAGCCAACGTGGTTGATGAGATCGGAAACATCAGCCTCGGTATCCGGCACATCCCCCGCCTGCAGCGGCAGCAACTCCAGAATGGCCTTCTTCCCCAGGCACTGCTCCAACACCTCGATATAACGCAGCAGCTCAACCGGCTGCTCGTTGCCAATGTTGTAGATGCGGTACGGCGCCACGCCGCTGGTGGCCGAATCCGGCGCCAGCCCGTTCCAGTCCGGATCCTTGCCC
>CAZXTV010000281.1:0-1345 GCA_964643705.1 uncultured Arenimonas sp.
CGATCGCCATCAGGTAGGACGGAATGGCCTGCGGCATCGAGAAGCGGTAGTCGCCGTCGCGCACCGCCTTCGGGTCGTTGTCGGCGCTCATCAGCGCCATCACCTCGGCCGGGGTGCGGATGCGGGCGGTATAGGTGAAGCGCACCGACGGCGTGTCCTGCAGCGGCACCCAGCTGCGGGCGTGGATGGCCTGCGACTGGCTGAACATGAACGGCGTCTTGCCGCCCGAGGTCATGCTGGGGGCCAGCCACTGCAGGCCCGAGGCCTCGGGCGAGGTGGCGTAGTGGATGCGCACCTGTTCGTACTGGCGCGGCAGGGTGATGGTGAGCTTGCTGCCGAAACGTTCGTCTTCTTCGGCCAGGGCGAACTCGAGCTCGCGCCACTTGCGGGTGCCGTTGCGGCCTTCGATGCGTTCGATGGCCAGGTCGCGGGTGTCGAGCACCAGCTCGCGGGCGGCTTCGTCCACCCAGTCCAGGCCAAGCGTGGCGTGGCCTTCAAGCTGGCGGTCGGCGAAGTCCACGGCCAGGTCCAGCCCCAGGTTCGCGATGCGTACCTTGTCGGGTTGGGCGTAGGAGTGTTCATCGCTGAGGCGGTCGTCCTGCGCCGGAACCTGGGCGGGAGCCTGGGCAAGGACGGGCAGGGACAGCAGCAGGGCGAGCATTGGGCTGAAGCGGCGCATGGGCGTTTCCGTACGGCGGGACCGTCCGATTCTATCGCAGGCGGAGGCCGGTTCCCGGCCCCGGAGGTAAACGTGACCTGGGACAAACCGGCCTCCCGGGAGGCGCGGCATACTGGGCTGGAACCCTTGCCGAGCCTGCCCATGTCGACTCCCGCCCCGCCGCGCAGCCCGACCCTGATCACCGAACCCGGGGCGCTGGCCCAGTGGCTGGAGTCGTCGCCCAGCGGCTCGCCCTGGAACCCCGACGGCGGCGAGCTGCAGCCCGAAAACTGGCTGGACCTGGGCGACGACACCACCGAAGCCCACTTCCACAAGGCCCGCACGCTCGGCGTGCCCCTGGTCCGCCTGGCGAACCTGGGGCCCGACCAGGCCGCCACCCGCCTGATCCGTCCGGAAGTCGCCCGCAACCTGCGCGCCGTGCCGCTGATGGTGCGTGGCGGCAGCGTGGCCGTGGCGATGGAGGACCCGGGCAACAACGAGGCCCTGAGCACCCTGGATTTCCTGTCGCGCCAGCGCGTGCACGCCCTGCTGGCGACGCCGCGCGAAATCCGCGACGCCATCGCCCGCCACTACGACCAGGTGGAGGACCGCGACATCGCCCGCCAACTGGGCGTCGACCCGTCCGGCACGTCGGGCGAAACCAGTGAACAGGAGGCCCAGCGCCTG
>CAZXTV010000281.1:1355-2884 GCA_964643705.1 uncultured Arenimonas sp.
CGAGGCTGTGGCCCGTCGCGCTTCCGACATCCACCTGCGCCCCGGTGAAAACGGCACCGACGTGCTCTACCGCATCGACGACGAAATGGTGCCGGTGCGCCGGCTCATGCGCAGCCTGCATCCGGCCGTCACCAGCCGCGTGAAGGTGCTCGGTTCGATGAACCTGGCAGAACACCGCAAACCCCAGGACGGCCGGACCACGTTCACGCTCGACGACGGGCGTGAAGTCGACCTGCGCATTTCGGTGCTGCCGGCGGTTTATGGCGAAAGCGTGGTGATCCGCCTTCTGGACACCAACGAAAGCCTGTGGGACCTGGAACAGCTGGGCCTGACCGAAGACGACCGCCGTCGCATCGAAGACGTGATGGGGCGCAGCCACGGCATGTTCCTGACCACCGGCCCGACCGGCTGCGGCAAGTCGACGACGCTGTACGCGATGCTTCTGGAACTGCGCAAGCAGCGCATCAACATCCTGACCATCGAGGACCCGGTCGAGTTCTACATCGACGAGATCCAGCAGATGCAGGTCAACCGCGCGGCGCAATTCACCTTCGCCAGCGCGATGCGCAACTTCCTGCGCCATGACCCGGACGTAATCATGGTCGGCGAGATCCGCGACCGCGAAACCGCCGCAATCGCCGTGGAAAGCGCGCTGACCGGCCACCTGCTCCTGTCCACCCTGCACACCAATACCGCGGCGACGACGGTGACGCGCCTGCTCGACCTGGGCGTCGAGGCCTACCTGCTGCGCGCGTCGCTGCTGGCGGTGATGTCGCAGCGGCTGGTGCGGCAGACCTGCGTGCACTGCAAGGACGTGGAGAACGTGGACCCGCATATCCGCGAAAGCCTGGGCGCGGGACCCGAGGAAGTCTTTTATGCCGGCCGGGGCTGTTCACACTGCGAAGGCCTGGGCATGTTCAAGCGGCGGGCGGTCTACGAATTCCTGGTGGTCACGCCGCGCATCCAGTCGCTTATCGTGCCGGGCGCGGAAGCCGACAAGATCCACGCGGCGGCGCTGGAAGACGGCATGGTGCCGATCACCCAGGCGGCGGTGAACCTGGCGCGGCAGGGCGTGATATCGCTGACCGAAGCCTGGCGCGTGCGCGCGGATTGATGCGTCACTTGTAGGAGCGCCTTCAGGCGCTCGTACACGGGGTCGTCAGAGTTTGTAGCCGGAGTGGATGGCGCAGATGCCGGCGCTGAGGTTGCGGTAGTCGCAGCGGCCAAACCCGGCGGTTTCCATCATGGCCTTTAGCTCGTCCTGCGGCGGGTGCTTGCGGATGGACTCGGCCAGGTACTGGTAGCTGTCGCCGTCATTGGCGAACAGCTTGCCCAGGCGCGGCAGCACCTGGAAGGAATGGAAGTCGTAGACCGGGCGGAACCATTCCGGCTTCACCTGCGAAAACTCCAGCACCAGGGCGCGGCCACCGACCTTCAGGACGCGGTGCATTTCCCTGAGCGCATTGGCCTTCTCGGTGACGTTGCGCAGGCCGAAGGCAATCGTGACCAGGTCGAAGCTGGCGTCCGGG
>CAZXTV010000282.1:0-2873 GCA_964643705.1 uncultured Arenimonas sp.
GTGCAACGAGCACGCCTACGTGCGCGCCATCGAGAAGCTGATGGAAATCGAGGTGCCGCTGCGCGCCGAATACATCCGCACGATGTTCGACGAGATCACCCGCATCCTGAACCACCTGATGTGGATCGGCTCCAACGGCCTCGACCTGGGCGCGATGGCGGTGTTCCTGTACGCCTTCCGCGAACGCGAAGAGCTGATGGACTGCTACGAGGCGGTGTCGGGCGCGCGCATGCACGCCACCTATTACCGCCCCGGCGGCGTCGCCCGCGACCTGCCCGACGCGATGCCCAAGTACCGCGAATCGCCGTGGCGCAAGGGTGGCGAGCTCAAGCGCGTCAACGAATGGCGCGAAGGCTCGATGCTCGACTTCCTCGACGCCTTCACCGACGACTTCCCCCGCCGCGTGGACGAGTACGAGACCCTGCTCACCGACAACCGCATCTGGAAGCAGCGCACCGTCGGCATCGGCGTGGTGCCGGTCGAGAAGGCGCTGGCCTGGGGCATGACCGGGCCGATGCTTCGTGGCTCCGGCCTGGCCTGGGACCTGCGCAAGAAGCAGCCCTACGCCGCCTACGACAAGGTTGATTTCGACATCCCGGTGGGCGTGCAGGGCGACTGCTACGACCGCTACCTGGTGCGCATGGAAGAAATGCGCCAGTCCAACCGCATCATCAAGCAGTGCGTGCAGTGGCTGCGGGCCAACCCGGGCCCGGTGATGGTGCGCAACTTCAAGGTCGCGCCGCCGCGCCGCGCCGAGATGAAGGACGACATGGAAGCGCTGATCCACCACTTCAAGCTCTTCACCGAGGGCTACTCCGTGCCGGCCGGCGAAGCCTACGCCGCGGTGGAGGCCCCGAAGGGCGAGTTCGGCGCCTACATCGTCTCCGACGGCGCCAACAAGCCCTTCCGCCTGAAGCTGCGCGCCCCGGGTTTCGCCCATCTCTCGTCCATGGACGCGATCGTGCGCGGCCACATGCTGCCCGACGTCGTCGCCATGATCGGCACCTACGACGTCGTGTTCGGCGAGATCGATCGCTAAGGACTGCCTGACCGATGAAAGCCACCGGAAATTTCGCCGCCTGCCAGGATGTCGACCCCATGGTCGCCCTGTCCGACGCCACGCGCGCGCACATCGACCACTGGGTCGCCAAGTTCCCGCCCGACCGCAAGCGTTCGGCGGTGATCCAGGGCCTGATGGCGACGCAGGAACAGAACGGCGGCTGGCTCAGCGACGAACTGATCGCCGCCACCGCCAAGTACCTCGAGATCCCGCCGGTCTGGGCCTACGAGGTCGCGAGTTTCTATTCGATGTTCGACCTGCAGCCGGTCGGCCGGCACAAGGTCGCCATCTGCACCAACATCAGCTGCTGGCTCAACGGCGCCGAGGACATCGTGCGCCACTGCGAAGGCAAGCTGGGCATCAAGCACGGCGAATCCACCCCCGACGGCCGCATCTTCCTGAAGATCGAGGAAGAGTGCC
Organism: uncultured Arenimonas sp.; assembly: GCA_964643705.1. Taxonomy (GTDB): domain Bacteria; phylum Pseudomonadota; class Gammaproteobacteria; order Xanthomonadales; family Xanthomonadaceae; genus Arenimonas. The sequence goes on from CAZXTV010000282.1 coordinate 1,481, forward strand.
TGGCCGCCTGCGCCGGCGCCCCGATGATGGTCGTGGACGGCCATTACCACGAGAAGCTGACCACCGCGCAGGTGGACACGCTGCTCGACGGACTGGAGTGATCTGAGGACATGGCGCACCATTCCCACTATTCCGAGGGCTACGGCCCGGTAGGCCCGGCCCCGCAGGAGCACAACGTCGTCTACACGACGCTGCACTTCGACAAGCCCTGGTCCTACGAGAACTACCTCAAGACCGGCGGTTATTCCGCATGGCGCAAGATCCTGGCCGAAAAGACCGACCCGGCGGCCGTCATCGAGATGGTCAAGCAGTCGGGCCTTCGCGGCCGCGGCGGCGCGGGCTTCCCGACCGGCCTGAAGTGGAGCTTCATGCCCCGCCAGGCGCCGGGCCAGAAGTACATCCTGTGCAACTCCGACGAATCCGAGCCGGGTACCTGCAAGGACCGCGACATCCTGCGCTACAACCCGCATGCGGTGATCGAGGGCATGGCCATCGCCTGCTACGCCACCGGCTGCACCGTGGGCTACAACTACCTGCGCGGCGAATTCCACCACGAGCCCTTCGAACACTTCGAATCGGCGCTGAAGGAAGCCTACGACAACGGCTGGCTGGGCAAGGACATCCAGGGTTCGGGCGTCGACGTGGATATCCACGGCGCGCTGGGCGCCGGCGCCTACATCTGCGGCGAAGAGACCGCGATGATGGAGTCGCTGGAAGGCAAGAAGGGCCAGCCGCGCTACAAGCCGCCGTTCCCGGCCAACTTCGGCCTGTTCGGCAAGCCCACCACCATCAACAACACCGAAACCTACGCGTCCGTGCCGGCGATCATGCGCAACGGCGGCGAATGGTTCCTGAACCTGGGCAAGCCCAACAACGGCGGCCCGAAGGTGTTTTCGGTGTCGGGCCACGTCAACAACCCGGGCAACTTCGAGATCCGCCTGGGTACGCCCTTCAGCGAACTGCTGGAAATGGCCGGTGGCGTGAAGGGTGGCCGCAAGCTCAAGGCCGTCATCCCCGGCGGCAGTTCGATGCCGGTGCTGCCGGCGGAGATCATGATGGGCTGCACGATGGACTACGACTCGATCCAGAAGGCCGGTTCGGGCCTGGGTTCGGGCGCCGTGGTGGTGATGGACGAGACCACCTGCATGGTCCGCGCCTGCCAGCGCATCGCGCGTTTTTATTACGCCGAGTCCTGCGGCCAGTGCACCCCGTGCCGTGAAGGCACCGGCTGGATGTACCGCATGCTGACGCGAATCGCCCAGGGCAACGCGGCGATCGAAGACCTGCACATGCTCAAGGCCGCCGCCGGCCAGATCGAAGGCCACACCATCTGCGCCTTCGGCGAGGCCGCTGCCTGGCCGGTGCAGGGTTTCCTGCGCCACTACTGGCACGA
>CAZXTV010000283.1:0-2871 GCA_964643705.1 uncultured Arenimonas sp.
CAACACCGACCTGGGGTCCGGCCACGGCACCCATGTCGCCGGCACCATCGGCGGCACCGGCGAGCGTTCGAACGGCCTGTACCGCGGCGTCGCGCCGGGTGCCGACATGATCGGCTACGGCTCGGGCGGCGTGCTGCTGATCCTGGACGCCGTCGGCGGCCTGGACTACGCCGCGACGCACCAGTTCAGCTTCGACGCGCCGGTGCGCGTGACCAGCAATTCCTGGGGCAGCTCGGGCAAGTTCGATCCGCTCAATCCGGTGAACGTGTCCACCTACGAACTCTACAAGCGCGGCATCGTCAGCGTGTTCGCGGCCGGCAACGACGGCCCGGGCGAAGACACCCACAACCCCTATGCGCAGGCGCCGTGGGTGGTGTCGGTGGGCGCGGGTGAGAAGGACGGTGTGCTGACCTCCTTCTCCTCGCGCGGCAAGCGCGGCGAGTCGGGCACCTTCACCATGCCCGACGGCAAGGAGTGGACCTACTTCAACGAGCCGACCATCGTCGCCACCGGCGTCGACATCGTCTCGACGCGCGCGCTGAGCGGCGCGCTGGGGCCGCTGGCGGCCGAACAGGACGCCGCCAGCCTGGCGCCCGAGCACCTGCCGTTCTACAGCCACATGAGCGGCACTTCGATGGCCACCCCGCACGTGTCGGGCGTGATCGCCCTGATGCTGGAAGCCAACCCGGACCTGACGCCGGCCCAGGTGAAGGCGATCCTGGAAGAGACGGCCACCAACATGACCGGCCGCCTGCCCTGGGAAGCCGGCGCCGGCCACCTCAACGCCTACGCCGCGGTGGCGATGTCGCAGGGCCTGCGCGATGACTACGGCCGCACCGTGAACCTGCTGCGCGAGTTCAACGCCAACGCGCTGCTGGCGCCGGGCGGTGACCCGGTGCCGTTCGAGATATTCTTCGCGCCGGTCGGCGAAGTCGAAAGCAAGTCCTTCGAAGTGGGCGCCGACGTCGCATGGGTCGCGGCCCGGGCGCAGGTTGACGCCAACACGATCGCGGTCGTGCTGACCGATCCCGATGGCGTGCGCTATGGCTCTTCGATCACGCTGCCGGTGCTGGGTGACACGGCGGTGACCGGCGCGCCCGGCAAGCCGGGTACCTGGACGGTGACCGTGCGCGGCATCGGTTCGGTGTCGGGCGTGGCGCTGGACCCCGCCGGCGCCACCAATGGTTATGCGGCCCCGGGCAACGTCGCCGGCGAGATCAGCTTCCTCAGGAGCGCGGGCTTCACCGGCATGGACGACGTCGGCAGCCACCCGGCCCGCCAGGCCATCGAGTTCGCCGTGGCCAACCGGCTGGTGGATGGCTATTCGGACCGCAAGTTCCGACCCGACCAGGCGCTGCGCCGCAGCGAACTCGCGCAGTACCTGGGCATGGGCGCAAGCATCCGCCAGTCGCTGCCCCTCAATGGCGGCGCCAGCTTCAGCGACCTGTCGGTGTCGTCGCCGGCCTATGCCTACGCCGAGGCCGCCATCGCCAAGGGTGCGCCGCTGCGTGACCTGGGCTGGAGCCAGGACGGCGTGATGCGCCTGGTCAGCGGTGCCTTCAAGCCCAGTGGCACCGTCAGCCGCTCGGACCTGGCCTATGCACTGGTCCAGGCCCAGGGCCTGCAGGCCGATGCCCGCGCCTTCGACGGCGAGATGACCGCCTTCTTCAACGGCCAGCGCGTGCCGGTGAAGGATGCAGGCCAGGTGCCCGCCGACCTGCGTGGTTACGCCCAGCTGGCGCTCGATACCGGGGTGCTCAACGCCCGCTTCGCCATCGAGCAGGGGCCGTTCGACCTGCAGCCCACGGTGGTGGCGTACTTCGACCCGAAACAGTCGGTCACCCGCGCGGCTTACGCGGTGGCGGCCGGTCGTTTCCTGACCCAGTTCCAGACCGCCGAGGACTGATTCTCCCCCTGGACCATCGGCTTTCTGATTCGGGCGGCCCGGTGACCGGGCCGCCCGATTTTTTTGTGCGTCAGCCTTCGTCGTCGACCGGCGGGTTCACCACGACCAAGCCGTCGAGCTCGTAGCCAAGGCCGCGGGCGCGTGCCTTGAGGCCTTCGAAGCTGGCCTTGTCGAGCTGCGGTTCGCGCGAAAGGATCCACAGGTACTTGCGGTCGGGTTCGCCGACCAGGGCCCACTGGTAATTTTCGTCCAGTGCGATGACCCAGTAATCGGCCCAGACGAAGGGCAGGAAGGACAGCCACTTCGGCGCGAAGCGCACCTCGAGTTTCGCGGGGTTGTCGCCGGTGCGGCGCGCTTCGCCGTCGGACGACATGGTTTCGCCGTCGGCCTTGCGGCAGGCATTGACGACACGGATGCTGCCGTCCTCGCGCGGGGTGTACGTCGCCGTGATGTCACCCACGCAGTCGTCTTCGAATCGGTTGGGCAGGCGGGCGATTTCGTGCCAGACGCCGGAATAACGCTGCAGGTCGAGGTCGCGCACGGGCTGCAGGTCGCGGGCAGACGTGGGGCCGGAAACCAGGCCGGACGCGCAGGCGAGGGCAGTGAACAAGGCGGCGCGGATCATGGGGGGGCTCCTTGCAGAATGACGCCGCCTAGTGGACGCCCCCGCAAGTACACCCATCGTGAACCACCGGGCGATCAGCCCTTTTCGGGTTCGGCCTTGTTCATTTGCGCAGCCAGGTGTTCCTGGAAGGCTTCGAACTCCATGCCCTGGTCGGCTGCTTCCTGGTGCGCGGCGGCACGCAGGGTGGCCGAGAACACCAGCGACACTTCCCGGCCTTCGGCGCGGGCGATGACCGCGGCACGCTTGAGGATCGCCAGCACGTGCGCGGCGCTGGCCGATTCGCCAACCATGCGCCCGTCCAGGCCCAGCACCCACTGGCCGTCCTTGAGGACGACGCCGC
>CAZXTV010000284.1:0-2853 GCA_964643705.1 uncultured Arenimonas sp.
GGGATCGCCGCCGCCGCTGCGGCAGGCCTTGGTTTGCACCGGGTCGCCGGCCGCCGTCGCCGCGGCAGGCAGCAAGATCAGCAGCGCCAGCGCCAGCAGGCGGAGGGGGGCGGGCATGGGTCGGGCTCCTGCGGCGGCGCGTTGGCCGGGGGGACGAGGCCTAGTCTGACAGTACCTGCCTGGGATCGCGGCCAGCGGGGCAGTGGTCGTAGGTGACCGGGATGCCGTGGGCCTCGAGCAGGCCGGCGAACTGGCGCTGGCGCATCTGGAAGCGGTCGAAGGCGCGGCCCAGGCGCGCGGCGTCGGTATCGGCCGGCGCGAAGCCGCCTTCGGCCCAGGCGTCCATGTCGAGCATGGCCATGCGCACGCCGCCGTTGGCATAACGCGCCAGCGGTTCGGGTGGGGCGTCGAGCCATTGTTCGCCGTCCGGGGCCAGCAGCGCGGCTTCCACCAGCGGCCACAGGGCGGCGACGCCGGCGTGTTCGAACTGCATGGCCATCATCGCGGCCAGGTCGTTGATGGTCAGCAGGCGCGCATGTTCCACTTGTGTGCCAAATGCTTTCTGCGCGGACAGCGCGGTGTCGGCCGAGGCCATGCCGGTGTCCAGAAGCACCTGTTCAAGCTGGTCGCCCACCGGCGCCACCGCCGAGACGTCGCCGCGCAGCACCAGCGGCAGCAGCTTGAGCGGGCCGCCGGCGAACTCCGGCGCCGGCGCCAGCCCGGCCGGCAAGCCTTCCTGGCCGGCACCAAAACCGATGATGCGGCCGCCGGTGGCGCCCGGCGCACGGGCGGCAAGGCGGCCCAGCTCGGCATGCACGGGGTAACCGGGGCGCAGAAGTTCGGCCGGATCGAACAGCCCGGCCACCATCGCCAGGTCCAGTGCGGCGGCGTCGGGCACCAGCCGGGCCAGGTCGCGGGCGACCAGCCCGGCGAGTTCTCCGGCGGCGTCCACCGAAAGCTCGAGGCGGCCGGCTTCGGCGCCAGGCGAAAGTTCCAGTGCAAGGGCCGCCAGGACGCTCAATTCGGGCTTTGACATACGGGGGCGTGCGGTGTCGGGGTATGATCCCCATCATACCTTCCGACACATGGACGGCCGGTCCCGCGCCCGCCGCAGGCATGGATTTCCAAGACTACAAATCCTTCTGGAACGACAAGGCCAGCACCCCGCGCGGTGCGCTGGTCGCCGTCGACGGCAGCCACGACGAGGCCACGATCCGGCTTACCGGGGCCTTTTCCGCCGCCCAGGCGCGCGCCGCGCTCGACCTGCAGCCCGGTGACCGCGTCTTCGAACTGGGCTGCGGCGTCGGCCGCATCGGCCGCGAACTCGCCGGCGACTTGGCGCACTGGCACGGCCTGGACATCAGCGAAAACATGCTTGGCGTCGCCCGCGAACGCCTGGCCGGAACCGGCGACTGCGCTTTCAGTGCGCTGCAGGGTCCGCGCCTGGACGCGCTGGCCGACGGCTCGATGGACAAGGGCTACTGCGTGGCCGTGTTCATCCACATGGACAAGGAAGACCTCGTGCTTTACCTGCGCGACGTCGCCCGCGTGCTGCGTCCCGGTGGCCTGTTCTATTTCGACCACTGGAACCTGGCGCATCCGGTCGGCTGGCGGCGCTTCGCGCTGGAGTTCGAGCAGGCCGCGCACCTGCCGCCCGGCCAGCGCAAGGACGTGGCGCGCAACCAGTTCGTGGTGCCGCAGGAAGTGGAAGCCTATGTGCGCGGCGTCGGCCTGGAGCCGGTGCTGGTGCTCGACGACTCACCCTGCGTGCAGGTCGTGGCGCGCAAGCCCGACGGTGACGCCGTGGCCAGTGCGCGCGAGGCAGAACGCCTGCGCAACGCCGCGCCGCGCATCAGCTACGGCGAACAATGGACCACGTATTTCGACGCCATCGTCGCCGACGAGGCCGCGGCCCGCGGCCCGCAGCGACTGATGGCGCTATTGTCGCAGCGCCCGGCCGACGACCCGGTGGCACGCATGTTCCGCGCCTGGATCCGCGGCGCCTGGATGTCGCGCCCCGAGTGGGGGCCCGTGCCGGCCGAGCTCGATCCCGTCGCCCATCCCCCCGAACAAGCTTGAGCAAGGAGTGAACCGCATGTCGCCTTCCCGCCGTGTCGCCATCCTGGGCGGTGTCCGCATCCCCTTCGTCCGCAACAACACCGCCTACCACGACGTCGGCAACCTGGGCATGTCGATCAAGGCCCTGGGTGCGCTGGTGGAAAAGTTCGGCCTGCACGGCCAGCAGCTGGGCGAAGTGGCGATGGGCGCAGTGCTCAAGCACAGCAGCGACTGGAACATCGGCCGCGAAGCCACGCTCAGCTCCGGCCTGTCGCCGGCGACGCCGGGCATCACCATGCAGCGCGCCTGCGGGACCTCGCTCGACACCGTGGTCCACGTCGCCAACAAGATCGCGCTGGGCCAGATCGAAGCCGGCATCGGCGGCGGTTCCGACACCACTTCGGACGTACCGATCTCGGTGAACAAGCGCCTGCGCCGCCGCCTGCTCGACGCCAACATGGCGCGCAGCCTTGGTGCCCGCCTGAAGGCCTTCAAGGGTTTCCGCTTCAAGGAGTTCACGCCGGAATTCCCGGGCGTCGGCGAGCCGCGCACCGGCAAGTCCATGGGCGAACACTGCGAGATGATGGCCAAGGAATGGGGCATCACCCGCGAAGCCCAGGACCAGCTGGCCTACGAATCACACACCAAGGCCGCGATGGCCTACGAACGCGGTTTCTTCAAGGACCTGGTGGTGCCCTTCCGCGGCGTCGAGCGCGACAACATCCTGCGTCCCGACACCACGGTCGAAAAACTGGCGACGCTAAAGCCCGCCTTCGACAAGACCTCGGGCCAGGG
>CAZXTV010000285.1:0-2845 GCA_964643705.1 uncultured Arenimonas sp.
ATCGACGCCTGGTCGGCCGAGATCGACCCCAAGCTGCCGCGCTACTGACCGACCCCGGCCCGGGCGGTTTGCCGACCCGGGTCTTCACGCGGCCTTTCTGGCGGCATTAGAGCATTTGCGCTAACTTGTATGGGCAACCAAACCCGCCCAACCGGGTCGTCCCCCCAAGGCAAGGGCGTGGTAGCACCCAGGAGACAAGACATGCGTAATTGGCTGGTGGCGGTCCCCGCGACCCTGGTCCTCGTGGCCTGTGGCGGCGGCGCCGACAATAGTGGCCGCGGCAGCGACCGCGGTGCCCTTGCGGCACAAGCCTGCAAAGCAGCCGCGGAATCGCGGCTCGGGGGCAAACTCTACGAACTCGACCTCGCGGCACTCGGGGCCAGCATGAAGGACGTTCCCAACGGGGAACAGTTCCTCACCGCGCCGATAACGATCGAACCCGGGCTCACGACCGAGGCCAAGCAGATCGTCGAATGCACGGTGCGTTTTTCCGACGCCAAACCGCAGCCCGACGTCGTCGGTTTCGTTTTCAACTGGTAACCCGCGGCACCTGTAGGAGCGCCTTCAGGCGCGAAGCTGTTCTTTGTCCAAAGCACAGGCAAAGGCAAAAGATTCGCGCCTGAAGGCGCTCCTACAATACCTTTCGCAAAACCGCCCAGGAAAAGGCCTGGGTGGAGCCTGATGGCGTGTGGTGGTTTTCCTTGGCTTCGCGCACCAGCTCGAAGTCCGGCCCGAACAAGGCCGCCACGTCTTCGGGCGAGCGCCGGGCCACCGCCAGGCCGCTGCAGCGCTCCGGGCCGTCAGGCGCGAATCCGCCCACCACCACGTGGCCACCCGGGGCGAGGCTTCGCCTTACCTGGGCGACATAAGCCGCCGCGGAATCGGGATCCACCAGGAAATGCAGCACCGCGCGGTCGTGCCACAGGTCGTAGGCGGCCTCGGGCAGGTCGGCGCGCGTGACGTCCGCGGCCAGCCACTGCACGCGCGAGCCGCGGATGCCCAGGCGCTCGCGGGCAATGTCCAGCGCTTCAATGGCAAGGTCGAGCACGGTGACCACGCTGACACCGCGCGCCAGCAGGTCGTCCACCAGCGTCGAGGCGCCGCCGCCGACATCGATCACCCGTGACTGCGGCGTCAGTCCTGCCTCTTCGAGCAGGCGCAGGGACATCTCCAGCCGCGGCCGGTACCAGCTGACCCCGTCCGCCGGTTTTTCCCGGTAAACCTCGCGCCAGTGCCCGGTGCCGCCGGTGGGGTCGATAGGGTCCATGGCCGGTGTTTACGTTTGGGCCAAAGTCCTGGGGAAGAGGGGGGGGTCAGTCGAAGCGCAGGTGCTTGACCGACTTGCCGTGGCGGCGGATCAGGCGCAGGGCCTCGATGCCGATCTGGATGTGGCGTTCGACGAAGTTTTCGGTGACCACGCGGTCCGAGGCTTCGGTCTTGACGCCCTCGGGCACCATCGGCTGGTCCGACACCAGCAGCAGCGCGCCCGACGGGATCGAGTTGGCGAAGCCAGCCGAAAAGATCGTCGCTGTTTCCATGTCGATGGCCATGCAGCGCAGCTTGCGCAAGTAGTCCTTGAACTCGCCGTCGTGTTCCCAGACCCGGCGGTTGGTGGTGTAGACCGTGCCGGTCCAGTAATCGTGGCCCAGGTCGCGGATCATCGTGGACACCGCGCGCTGCAGCGCGAAGGCCGGCAGCGCCGGCACTTCCGGCGGCAGGTAGTCGTTGCTGGTGCCTTCGCCGCGGATGGCGGCGATGGGCAGGATCAGGTCGCCCAGCTCGTTCTTGCGCTTGAGCCCGCCGCACTTGCCCAGGAACAGGCAGGCCTGCGGGTTGATCGCCGACAGCAGGTCCATCACCGTGGCGGCATTGGCGCTGCCCATGCCGAAATTGACCAGGGTGATGCCGTCGGCGGTGGCGCTGGGCATGGGCCGGTCGATGCCGACGACCTGCGCGCCGGTCATGCGCGCAAAGGTACCCAGGTAGCCGCTGAAGTTGGTCAGCAGGATGTGTTCCCCGAACTCTTCCAGCGGCACGCCGGTGTAGCGGGGAAGCCAGTTGCTGACGATCTGGTGCTTGTCCTTCATCTTTTCGTGATCCTTGTCTTGTTCTTCTTATCCGTATTGCCGCTACATTGTGCCACGCGGGTGGCCGGAGCCGGCTTTCAGCACTTGGCAAACCCGGGCCGCGCTGGCTAGGGTTGCCCGATAACCGGGGGAGACACCTGATGCGACCACACCTGCGGGCCAGCCTGCTGGCCACCACCCTGCTTGCGCTTCCGGCCCTGGTGCCGGCGACTGAACCAGCGTTCGCAAGCACCTACGCCCCAGTGGCCTCGGCCCCGGTCCTGATCACCGACGCCACCGTGCTCACCGGCGACGGCCAGCGGCTTGAAAACGCCGACGTGCTGATGCGCGACGGCAAGGTCGCCGCGGTCGGCAGCGACCTTGACCCCGCCGGCGCCACGGTCGTGGACGGCCGCGGCAAGTGGGTGACGCCGGGCATCATCGACGTGCACTCGCACCTGGGCGTTTATCCCAGCCCGGGCGCCACCGCGCACAGCGACGGCAACGAAATGACCTCGCCGGTCACCGCCCAGGTGTGGGCCGAACACGCCGTCTGGCCGCAGGATCCGGGTTTCGCCGCGGCCCTGGCCGGCGGCGTCACCTCGCTGATGATCCTGCCCGGCTCGGCCAATCTCATCGGCGGCCGCGGGGTGGTCCTGAAGAACGTGCCGGCCACGACCATGCAGGCGATGAAATTCCCCAACGCGCCGCACAGCGTGAAGATGGCCTGCGGCGAGAACCCCAAGCGCGTGTATGGCAGCCGCGGCCAGGCGCCGATG
>CAZXTV010000286.1:0-2833 GCA_964643705.1 uncultured Arenimonas sp.
CGCCCAGCATCACGTCTTCGCTCAGTTCCTTGGCCTCGGACTCGACCATCAGCACGGCGTTGGCGGTACCGGCGACCACGAGTTCCAGGTCCGAGGTCTTGAGCTCGGTGATGGTCGGGTTCAGCAGGTACTTGCCGTCGGCGTAACCGACCTTGGCGGCACCGATCGGGCCAGCGAACGGGATGCCCGACAGCGCCAGCGCGGCGGACGCGCCGATCAGCGCGGGGATGTCGCCGTGCACTTCCGGGTTCATCGACATCACGGTGGCGATGACCTGCACTTCGTTGCGGAAGTGTTCCGGGAACAGCGGGCGGATCGGGCGGTCGATCAGGCGGGAGACCAGGGTCTCGCGCTCGGTCTGGCGGCCTTCACGCTTGAAGAAACCACCCGGGATGCGGCCACCGGCGTAGAACTTCTCGATGTAGTCGACGGTGAGCGGGAAGAAATCCATTCCCTCGCGCGCATTCTTGTTGCCAACCGCCGTCACCAGCACGACCGTGTCGCCGAACTTGACGATGACCGAGCCACCCGCCTGGCGGGCGACTTCACCCGTCTCGAGGGTGACTTCGTGCTGACCGTACTGGAACGTCTTGGTTACTTTCGCCACGTTTATCGCTTCCTTTATCTCTGGATTCATCCCCACGAGGCACCCTGCCCCGCGGTTGTTGCATTTCCGATCCCGGATATTCCGTTCCCCGAAAATGCACACGGCGCATTTCTGCGCCGTGTGGGGTCTTGCTGTTTTAGCGGCGCAGGCCCAAGCGCTCGATCAGCGTCTGGTAGCGCGCGACATCCTTCTTCTTGAGGTAGCCGAGCAGGCTGCGGCGCTGGTTGACCATCTTGAGCAGGCCGCGGCGGGAGTGGTGGTCCTGCTTGTGGGCCTTGAAGTGGTCGGCGAGCATGTCGATGCGGGCGGAGAGCAGCGCGACCTGGACTTCCGGCGAACCGGTGTCGTTGGGGGTGCGCTTGAACTCTTCGATGACCTTGGCGGAATCAATGGACATTTGTCTTCTCTTGGTGATGCGCAGCCTGCAGGAACGTCGCACTTGGCGACGCACCGCGATGGCCCGCCGGTTGGGGGAATTACTTCGTGAAAAAGCCGCAAAAGTTTAACGGACAAGGGCTTGCGGGACAAGGCTGATTTTGTGAAGGCGGTCCCGGGCCGGCCCCGCGCAGCCCGCCGTCAGCAGGCGCTGGCCCAGCGGAACAGGCGTTTGGGCCAGACCTGTCCGGCGTCGTCGCGCCGCCCCAGGCCCAGGGACCGGCCGTCGGGGCCCAGCAGGTTCAGGTCTGTCGCAACACCGCCTGCGACGGGCACCGGCTGGCCATGGCCCAGGCGCCGGGCCTGGTCGGCGTCCACGTGCACGGCCTCGAAGTGCACCAGGCCCGCCTCGACCGGCAGCAACAGGGCGTCCAGGGCCGCGTCGCCACCGTCGGCGGCCACGGCCTCCAGGGCGTCGATGGTGTGCATACGCGGCGACCGGAAGGGTTCGACCCAGGTGCGCCGCAGCGCCGTTACGTGAGCGCCGCAGCCCAGGGCCTCGCCCAGGTCACGGGCCAGGCTGCGGATGTAGGTGCCGGAGCCGCAGGTCACCGCCAGCCGCAGATGGGCGCCGTCCAGTTCCAGCAGCCCGATCGACTCCACGTCGACCTCGCGCTCGGGCACCTCGATGGTTTCGCCGCGCCGGGCCTTCACGTACAGCGGCTCCCCGCCCTGCTTGAGCGCGGAAAAGATCGGCGGGCGCTGCAGGATGCGTCCGGTCAGCGGTACCAGCGCGGCTTCCACCCGGGCGCGATCAAGCGCCGGCACCGGGCGTTCGCGCAGCACTTCGCCGTCGGCGTCGTCGGTATCGGTGGTCCGCCCCAGTTCGACCCCGGCCTCGTAGGCCTTGCGCCCGCCCAGCAGCAGGCCGGCGATCTTGGTGGCCTCGCCGAAACAAAGCGGCAGCAGGCCGGTGGCCAGGGGATCGAGGGCGCCGGTGTGACCGCCCTTTTCGGCACGGAACAGGAGTCGGGCACGCTGCAGGGCCTGGTTGGAACTCAGGCCAGCGGGCTTGTCGAGCAGCAGCAGGCCGTCGAGCGGCCGGAAGACGGTGCGGCCCATCCGACGGGCCTTCAGTCTTCGGCGGGCGGGACGGGGTTCTCGCGCAGCAGCTGCTCGATGCGCTCGCCCTTGTCCACCGAATCGTCGTAGTGGAAATGCAGCTCGGGCACGTGGCGCATGCGCACGGCCTGGGCCAGGCGATGGCGCAGTTCGGGCGCCAGTTCCTTGAGCGCGGAAACCGCGGTCGGACCCTGGTCGGCCAGCAGCGCGGTGACGAAGACCTTGGCGTGGGCCAGGTCACGCGTCACCTCGACGTCGGAAACGGACACCGACGGCAGCCCGAATTCGCGGACCGCCTGGTGCACGATCTGGCCCAGGTCCCGGCGCAGCTGCGCCGAAACCCGGTCGGTACGATGGAAGCTCTTGGTCGCCATGGCTCGTGCCTCCCTTACAGGGTGCGCTGCACCTCGATGCGTTCGAAGCACTCGATCTGGTCACCCGGCTTGACGTCGTTGTAGGCCTTCACGGCGATGCCGCACTCGACGCCCGACTTGACCTCTTCGACGATGTCCTTGAAGCGGCGCAGGGATTCGAGTTCGCCTTCGAAGATCACCACGCTGTCGCGCAGCACGCGGATGGGCTTGCTCTTCTTGACCACGCCCTCGGTGACCAGCGAACCGGCGACGGCGCCGAACTTGGAGCTGCGGAACACGTCGCGGACCTCGGCGATGCCGATGATCTCTTCGCGGATCTCCATGCCCAGCAGGCCGGACGCGACCTGCTTCACCT
>CAZXTV010000287.1:0-835 GCA_964643705.1 uncultured Arenimonas sp.
GCCAGTGGCGCCCCGAGCAGCCCGCCCACCGTCAGCCAGGCATGCTCGTATGGGCCCAGACGCCGGGCCAGAAGCAGCGCGTGCGGCCCCATGAAGGTCTCGCCATCGATCTCGGCGAATCCGGCCACGCGTGTCAATGGGCCGCCGCCCTGCGCCGCGACGAACAGACCGCCTCCCTGCGGCAGGTAGGGCCCCTCACCGTCGATGCGCAGCGTTCCGTCGGCTTGGGCCTGCACGACACTCGGCGGGATCAGCAACGCGGCCGCCAGGCGCGGCAGCAAGGCTTCGTTGACGCTGGCGCGCAGGTAGGCGTAGCGGCCTGACCAGCGCCCGACATCGGCATCGGCCACGGCGGCAGGGGGCGGCGCCAATCCCTGCCACTGCTGCTCGGCCAGATAGGGCAGCTCGAACAGCATGAACTCGGTGGGGTCGATGGGCCCGCGCCCGGGTGGGGCCGACAGGTACTTCCAGAGCCGACCGAGTGTGAACTCGGGCTGTGGCCGGTTCAGGTTCATCACCGCGAACAGCGCAACGCCCTGCTGCGGCATGACCATCAACAGCGCATTGAAGCCGCGGATCGTGCCGCCATGGCCGAAGCCACCACCCCCCAGCGCCCCCAGTTCGTAGACGCCCAGGCCGACGCCGGGCAAGCCGCGTGCCGGCGCATAGGCCGAGGTATCGGTGAAGCGGCGGAAGGACTCGGGCTGGAGCAAGCGCCCGCCGGCGTGACGCCCTTCGGCCAGCAGCGCAGCCGCGAAGCGCGCCATGTCGCCGGCGGTCGAGCTCATGTCGCCCGCGCCCTGCCAGCCGCGTCGCAGGTGGATCTGCGCTCGCT
>CAZXTV010000287.1:845-2830 GCA_964643705.1 uncultured Arenimonas sp.
AGGCCCACCTGCGTGTGTGTCATGCCCAGCGGGCCCAGGATGCGGCGTTCTATGGCCTTCGCATAGGGCACCCCATCCACCGATTCGACGATCTGTCCCAGCAGGCCGTAGGCCTGGTTGTCGTAGGCTGGAACACGGCCGGGCGGGCGCACGGCGTGCAGGTCGCGCTGAAGGCGCTGGTCGGTGGAGTCGGCCGCGGCCCGGGCGTCGTCCAGGCCGACGAAGGTGATGTCGCCGTCGAGGCCACCGCGGTGCGTCAGCAGGTCCAGCACCGTGGCCTGTGCCGCTGCACCCGGCAACGTCACGCCCTTCAGGTGGCGGCCTGCCGGGTCCTTCAGCCGCAACCGGCCCTCGTCCACCATCTGCAGCACCGCCAGCGCGGTGAACGTCTTGCTGATGGAGCCGATGCGGAAGACCGTCTGCTGCGGGTCGACGGGCCGGCCGCTGCCCGTGGCCGGCGTGCCCCATGCGCGCAGGGTCTGTGATCCGTCGGCGCGCACGACAGCCGCGGCGGCGCCTGGCGGGCCGCCGTTGCCCACCCGTGCGCCGACGGCCTGATCCAGCCAGGTACCGTCGTCGGACCATGCGGGCCCCGCCAGGGCGGCCAGCAGGCTCGTTGCCAGGCACAGCGCCAGGCGAAGGCCAGGACCGAGGCGCATCACAGGCTGGCGCGGAACTCAAGTCCGATCATGCGCGGGGGGTTGACCGACTGGTATTGCGTGCCGAAGGCGTCGACACCATAGGTCGAGACGCGATAGGTCTTGTCGGTCGCGCTCTTGGCCCACAGCAGCAGTGAATAACGACCACTCGGATCGCGCAGGCCGACCGAGAGATCCAGCAGCGTGCTGGCTGGCTGGGTGAACTGCGGGTCGTTGTCGGGCTGCTGGTAGGCGAGCCCGCGGTGGCGCACGTCGGCGCGCACGAGCCAGCCCCAGCCGCCGGCGAGGTAGTCCTCGTACTGCGCCGACGCAGATGCCGTGAGCTTCGGCGCGTCGACCAGCTGGTTGCCGTCGTTGTCGAGGTAATCGCCATAACGCGCACGTTGCCAGCCCGCCGAGGCGGCCAGCAACAGGCTCTCGGTCGGCCGGGCGGCGAGTTCCAGTTCCAGGCCGCTGACCTTGGCCCGCGCCGCGTTGGACACGACCTGCACCACACCGTTGAAGAACTGCTCCTGCTTGTCCTTGTAGTCCATGTGGAAGGCTGCGGCATTCAGCCTCGCCTTGCCGCCGGCGAACACGGACTTCACGCCGCCTTCATAGCTCAGCACGGTCTCGGGAGCAAAGGCAAGGCTGCCCGGATCGGCCACCGGCGACTGCGTGGTGTCGAAGCCACCGGCCTTGAAGCCCTTGCTGAGCTTGATGTAGGTGTTGACGTCCTTGTCCAGCTTGTAGCCCAGGCCGATGTCGCCCGACCACTGCGCGTCGCGCCGGGACTCGCCGAACGGGGCGACTTCACCGGCCAGCGCATTGATCAGGCCGATGCTCTGCGTCAGCCTCTGTTCATACGCCAACGACTTGGTCTCGCGCGTGTAGCGCAGGCCGGCGTTGAGATCCAGGGCATCGGTCAAGGCGTAGGTCGTCGAACCGAAGACTGCCGTGCTCCTCGTCTTGAGGCTCACGATGGTGTCGGCCATCTCCTGGTAGCCCGGGATCTCGGGCAGGCCGAAGGCGGGCGGGGTGGCCTCGTCCAGCGTCATGTTGTCCACGCCGTCCTGCTTCTGGCCGAAGAAGTACAAGCCTGCCAGCCAGGTGAGCGATCCGGTCCTGGCCGAGGCCCGGAACTCCTGGCTCCATTGGGTCTGCTTCTCCTTGCGGCTGAGCACCAGGATCGGCAGTTCGGTGTAGTCCTGATCGTTGACCCCGTACCAGTCCACGCCACGGTTCGCCGTGACGGAGACCAGGCTGATGCCCTGCCACTGACCCTCCAGCTTCAGCGACAGGCCCTTGACCGTGCGGCGGAACGCGTCGTCGCCGTTGGTGGCGATC
>CAZXTV010000288.1:0-2815 GCA_964643705.1 uncultured Arenimonas sp.
GGCCGCCAGCAGCACCACCAGGGCCAACAGCCGCGTGCGGGAAAGGCTGTCCAGCTGGATCGTTGCCAGGAACAAGGCAATCGCAGGGAACAGCCAGTGCAGGGAAAGCTCGCTGGCCACCGGCACCAGGCTCCAGCGATGCGCGGGCTCGACACCGGCAACGGCCAGCTCCGCGGAAAGCAGCTTGCGTGCATCCGCCAGGCCCCAGGCGCTTTCGGGCAGCGGAAGTTGCATCAGCAAGGCCACGGCCAGCGGCACCGCGGCCAGCCACGCCATCCGTGGCAAGCGTGCAGCTGGCTCGCAGGCGTGGCGCCACAGGCACAGGCCGATAAGCATCAGGGCGCCGACTTGCACCGCGCTATCGCCCGGCGTGCCCTGCCCGCCACCCAGCACCAAGGCGCCCGCCAATACGAGGCAAGCCAGGGCGAACTGAAGCTGGGGGGCGTGGAGCGCGGGGGGCATGCTCGGTCCAGGTCGTGTCAGACAGGTCTGAACGATGTCATCGGATGATAGCGGACAAGCGGTGCCACGCCACCACGGGAAATCTGTTGTTCAAGGAACTGCCGCCAATGAAAAAGGCCACCCCTTGGGGTGGCCTTTGTCGTCGCGCGATTCACGCTGCAGGTCAGGGGCTGACCGGCGGCGCGGCAGGCGGGGTGATGCTGTAGTTGTCGCGGGTGATCTCGTACACGAGGTAGGCCAGCGAGGTGCCGAACACGATGTACGCGGCGGTGTCGTCGTCGTCGTTAGCACGCGAACCCGGGGCCTGCGCATAGGTCGGGCCGACCTTCTGCGTCTTGGCCACGCCACCGGCGCAGGGCGACAGGGCGGGAATTTCGACCATCGAACCCGCCACCAGCGGCAGCGCGCAGCCGTCGGCGAAGGTGAGTTCGGCGCTGGCGTTTTCCATCAGCATCACCCGGTCGCCGGCCATCAGCGACTGGTTGGTGCTGGCCGTGGCGAATTCTTCGCCCTGGTTGACCAGTACGGTGCCTTCCTGGGAAGACAGGGTGGCCACGGCATCGGCAGCAAACGCCGGCACAGCCAGCAGGGACGCTGCGATCAGGACACTCAAGCGCTTCATGGTGGGGCTCCTTACAAACTAATGGGGGACACGCAACCACACGGTACACCCGGTTACGTGAAGGGTTCAAGTCATATCACGGCATGCGAGTTACCTTCAGGTCATCAAACCAGGCCCGGCCACCGATCTGCTGTTCAGCTTCGATGCGGGCCGGCAGGCGCAGGGCCAGCCACTGGCCCTCGCAGCCCTCGGGCACCTCGAAGTCGGCGTCCAGGTCGTGCCAGGGGGCCTGCCCCCGCAGCGGCCGGGTCTGGGCCAGGGCTTTGCCGCCGCTGACGCAGGTGACCTCCCAGACCAGCCCCGGCCCGGTGCGCAGGCCATCCGCGCGGGCCCGCAGGGCCAGCCGGTAGCGGCCCGGCGGCAGGGCCAGCATCTGCCGCACGTGGTTGAAAGGCACCCGGCGATATTCGAAGGCAACCCGCAGGGCCCGTTCGCCCCCTACCCCGGGCCCGCCCAGGCGTTCAATGCGGGCGCCTGCCACCCGGCCAAAGCGCCAGTCGAAGCCCAGCGGGTCGGGGGCGTGTTCGAACCCGCCGTTGTAGACGTTGCCCAGCGTCGTAAGTCGCTCTGGCGGCAGGTTCGACGCCCAGACCAGGTAGGCCTGCCCTACCCGCCCCTCGCGCACCAGGCGGTCCAGCCAGGGGCCGAGTTCGCTGTCGGCCAGGCCGCCTTCGCCGCGGCGCAAGGCATCAAACAGGGGGGCCACGGCGTCCAGGTCGGTGGCCTTGGTGCTGGCCATGCGCAGCATGCCGGCCCGCCAGGGGGGCTGCCTGGCCAGGGCTTCGGCCAGGGCGTCGTGGGCCGCCGGGGTGGACGCCAGCGCCACCAGCAGCGGTTCGAAGCGCCGCAGCTCGGCGGGGTGCACGCGCAGCAGGGTGTCCAGGTGCTGCAGGGCCTGCGCGGGGCGGTTGCCGCGCAGGTGGTGTTCGATGAGAAAGATATGGGCCGACGGGTCGCGCGGGGCGCGTTCGGCCGCCACTTTGAACAGGGCCAGGGCCTTGTCCCGGTCGCCTTCCAGCACGGCCAGGTCGGCCAGCAGGCGGTAGGGTCGACCGTCCAGCGGGTCGTTGCGCAGGGCGCGGCGGGCCAGGTCGGCCGCCTCTTGGGCGCGGGCGGGATCGGCAGCCGCCTGTTCGGCTGCATGGAGCAGCGCCACCGGGTGGTCGTTCCGCCAGGCCAGGGCGCGCTCGGGCTGGGTTTGTGCGTAGTGGTCGGCCAGGCCCAGGCCAACCACCCGCCATGCCAGCCAGGCCAGGCCAAGCAATGCCAGCCACAGCCAGACCGGCTTAGTCCTCGTCATGGCGCACCCCACGTATGCGCAGGCTGCCGTTTTCCCAGCCCAGGTCGAAGCGGATGGCGCCGACGCTGGTGCGCGGGATAAGGCCGCCGGCGGGGGTTACCCGGGCTTCGAAACTGGCCAGCACCGTGGCGGAGTTTTCCGTCTGCAGCCAGCCCTGGCGCTGCAGCAGCAGCTGGCGCTTGCGGGTCTGGTCGAAGAGTTCCTGGTAGTCGTAGGCAATGGCCTCGCGGCCGCCGCGGTTGTTGGTGGCGTCGCTGGAAAACAGCCGCATCAGGGCCGGCAGGTCGCCGCGGGCGTAGGCCAGGGTGTACTGGTCCAGGAGGACCTGGGCGGCGGCTTCGGTAATGGGAGGCGGGGCTGCCGGGGTGGCCGTCGTTGCCGCCGGCCCAGGCTCGGCCGGGGATTGGGTTATCGGGACTGAAGTCCCTCCG